>JAQUZV010000060.1 GCA_028691155.1 Victivallales bacterium | reverse complement strand
TGAAAAAGAAGAAGGTCGATCTGGATGAGGTCTCCCAACTGCTGGACACCGCCAAGGGCGAAGTGGAACGGCTGGACACGATTATTCATCAGTTTCTGCAGGCGATTCGTCCGGGGAAACCGCAACTGGTGCCGCTGGACCTGAAAACCGTGATTGTGGGGGCGCTGAATTTCATGCGCCAGGAGATCGAGGATCGCGGCGTCGAGGTCAAATGCAGTTGGCCGGAACTGCTGCCGGAAGTGCGCGGCGACGCCAATCAGTTGAAACAGGCTTTTTACAATATTTTGAAAAACTCGCTTCAGGCCATGCCGCACGGCGGCCGGATCGAAATCGATTGCAGTTTCGACCCGGAAGTCGTGGAACTGACTTTTGCCGATACCGGTCCCGGCATCAAAGCCGAGGATATCAATATGGTTTTCGAACCATTCCGGACCACCAAAATGAATGGTTCCGGGTTGGGGCTGATGATTGTGGAACGGATTATTCGCGAACACGGCGCGGAATTGCGGGTGGAAAGCGAAGTCGGTCACGGCACCAAATTTATTGTCCGCTTCTATCGGGGAGCGCGGCGGCTGCGGATGCTGACCGACTCGCAACAGGATCAGGACGGGATGTTGATCGAAGCGGAAAAAATCAGGAATGAACATTATGACACCGACGCATCCGATCAGGATTGACCTTTCCAATATTATGTTCCGGCAGGACGGGGCGGCGGAGCGGCTGGCCGGGATTCGCGCCGCCTGCGACCGTTACGGCTTTGAATCGGGGATGCAGCTGCATAATACTTCCACCGCCGAGGATATTGCCGCGGCGGTGGCGACGGGCTTGCCGCTGACGGCCCATATCCCGCTGCTGGGCGACTATCAGATCAACTTGGGCACCACGCAGATGGCGCCGACATGGGAAAGTATGGCCCAGTCGGTGGCGGTAATGCGGCGTTACGGGATCACTCAGGCGGTGGTGCATGGGCTGGTCATGACGGATCTGCCGATTCCGGCCTTCGGCCGCGGCCGTTCCTACGATCAGGCCATGCAGGCGATTCTGCGGCCGGAGATATCCCTGCCGGGTTCCCGGTTGTGCGGCGACTTTTTCGCGCTGCCGGAATTTGCCGCGCGTTGCGAATTGGTGCGGAACCATCTGGCTGAAGCGAAGCGGCTTTATCCCGATATCGAATTGCTGCTGGAAAATGATTTTCCCTGTTACGGTGCGGGCAATCTGTTTGCCGACTGCGCGGCGCAGTTGGGCTGCGGTTTGTGCCTAGACTCCAGCCACTTGTGGGCGTCGTCCTTTATTTTCGACCGCGATTTCATGACCGAGGCGGCGGCGTTTCTCGCTACCGGTCGGGTCCGAATGGTTCACCTCCATGCGTCGAAATATACCGCGGCCACCCCCAAGACCGCATGGGGCGACGGCCATTTGCCGTTGACGACGCCCAACGCAATGGGATTGCCGGAGCTGGTGTCGCGCTGCCGGAAAGCCGATGTCCGTCATTTCGTCCTGGAAATAGCCCGGTCGTCCGCTGCCGATATCGATTGCCTGGCCGCGATGTGGGCCGGCGAAGGAGGAACATATGAACCGTAAGCCACTGTCGATTCTGATTATCGACGACGAACGCAACACCCGTGAGATCATGGGGCGTTTTCTGGAATCTTCCTATGCGGTGACGCTGGCCGAGGACGGTGTTCACGGCATCAACATTCTCAAGGAACGCAATTTCGATCTGGTGCTGACCGACTTGCGGATGCCGGGCGTGGACGGATTTACCGTGCTGGCGGAAACCCTGAAAAAGCATCCGTCGCCGCCCTGTATTGTCATTACGGCGTACGGCTCGGTGGAGAATGCGGTCAAGGCGGTCAAGGCCGGAGCATTCGATTTCGTTACCAAGCCGGTCAACTTCGATCGTCTGGAAATTGTGATTCAGCGGGCGCTGGAGTCGCAACGGCTGGTGCGGGAAAACAAGGAATTGAAACGGCAACTGGGCCAGTCCGCCGATGCAACCGGAATTATTGCCAAATCGGCGGTGATGAAAGATATCATGGATATGGTCCGGCAGGTGGCGCCCAGTCGGACCACGGTTTTGATTACCGGTGAGAGCGGGACCGGCAAGGAGCTGATCGCCCGGGCGCTGCATGAATTCAGCGGTCGTCCCGGCCGGTTGCTGCCGGTGCATTGCGCGGCGCTGCCCGCCAATTTGCTGGAAAGCGAACTGTTCGGGCATGAAAAGGGCGCTTTTACCGGCGCAATCGAGCAACGCAAAGGGCGGTTTGAGCTGGCGGACAAGGGCACGCTGTTTCTGGATGAAATCGGAGAAATCGACCAGCAGATTCAGGTGAAGCTGTTGCGGGCGCTCGAGTCCCATTGCTTCGAGCGGGTCGGCGGGGCGGAGACCATCTATTCCGACACCCGTGTCGTTGCCGCCACCAACCGCAACCTGCGGCAGATGGTGGCCGAGGGCGATTTCCGCGAAGACCTTTACTATCGGTTGGATGTGGTGACCATCCATTTGCCGCCGTTGCGCGAAAGACAGGAAGATATTCCGCTGCTGGTTAAGCATTTTCTCGATGTCTTTGCCTTCGAAAACGGCAAAAATATTACGTCCATTTCCGAAGAAGCCCTGGAAATTCTGTGCGCCTACTCCTGGCCGGGCAATATTCGGGAACTGAAAAACTGCATCGAGCGTATGGTGGTGTTGAGCCGTGACGAGGTGTTGCAGAAAAACAACGTGCCGCTGCACATTGTCCGTGGCGCCAAGGGTCTGGCGGCGCCGCTGCAGGAGCCCACGTCGCTGGATTTGGACAAGAATGAGAAATTGTTGATTGTCAAAGCGCTGGAGGAATGCAACGGCAACCGTACCCGGGCGGCGGAAAAACTCGGTATCAGCCGTCGCACGTTGCATCGCAAATTGATTGACTACAATATCCGGTAAGACCTGGTCGCCGTCGGCGGCCGGAATAACCGCAACAGAAGGAGTTATCGATGGAAAACTGTATTTTTTGCAAGATTGTTGCCGGGGAGATTCCCGCTGCGAAAATTTATGAAGACGAGTTGGTTTTTGCGTTTATGGACATCGGTCCGATCAATTTCGGGCATATGCTGGTGGTTCCCAAGGAACACCATGTCAGCAGCACCACCATTCCCGAAGCCACGGCCGGCCGGATGTTCCATGTCGGGGCCCGTCTCGGCGTTGCCTGCAAGCGTGCCCTCGATTACGACGGGTTCAATCTGCATCTGGCCGACGGTACCTGCGCCGGGCAGGTGGTAATGCATGCGCATCTGCATGTGGTGCCGCGTGGCGCGGAGGACGGTTTCCACTGGAACTGGCGGCAGCTCGAATATGCTTCCGCTGCCGATCGTGACGCCACGGCGGCGAAAATTATTGCCAAATTGAAGTTCTGATGGTGCTTCCGGGCCGGTTGTGCCCCGGATAACACTAATGAAAAATCCCCCCGCTACCGTTTGGTTGCCGGGGGGATTTTTTTATTTTAGCGGTGTTATTTTATTCGCGTTATTTCGCGGGAGAAGCAGCAGCTTTGGGGTTTGCGTTCTTAGCTTCTTTTGTTTTCTTCACTTTCGGGGTGGCGGTTTCCTTGACTGCCTTGGCGGCGGCCGGCTTAACTTCTTTCTTGGCTTCTTTTGCTTTCTTCACTTCCGGGGTGGCGGCCGGTTTTGCCGCGGGCTTGACCGGAGTTGTCGCCGCGACCGATTTGGCGGCATCGATCCGGTGTTCATTCCGAATTTGTTTTACATGAGCCTTGAACGATTCCCAGCGGTGTTCCGACAGGATGCGGTGCGGACAATATTTACCGGTCCAGTCCTGGTGTTTGCGCAGGCAGGACATCGGCAACTGATATTGATCCAGCAGGCTGGCGGCCAGGTGCGCGCCGTTTTCTTCCGCCTGACGGTAGAGCGGTTCGTCGTCGCCGATGCAGCGGCTGCGGCAGATTTCGATGCCGATGCTGCGGCCGTTGCCGGGACCGTTGCCGTCACCGGCGTGCCAGGCACGGGTATCCAGCGGCAGCACCTGTAGTGCTTCTTTCTCGTCCACGGCAAAATGGAAAGAAATGCTGGCACCGTCCCGACGGTTGTTCAGGTAGGTGCGTTCGAACAGCGCCGGGGCATAGTTCCACGTATTGTGAATGGTGATGTAGTCGACTTTCTCGAATTTCGGACCGTATTTATGGGCGAGATTGTATTCGTTGGGGTCGAGAATGGCCTGGCGCACCGGAACGCCATAACGATAAGTTACTTCCGGTTGATGTTGCTGCACACTGCGGCATCCGGTCAGTAAGGCTGCCAGAACCGCGCCGACAAATAAGAAACGACTTTTCGACATGATGATCCTGCTTTCGAATTTACGGTTTAGTCCAACATAGTTCCCGGTTGGAAATAATGCAACTATATCGGTCGATTTAAAAAAAATTTTTTAAAAAAACTGAAAAGTGCCGGTATGGATGATGTCGCAACGGTACCGACGTCATGATGCGATAGTGGCGCGGCGGAAATAAATCATTCCAGGGACGATATTGTCGTTCTTTTTATCTGATTTGCCGGTTGCAAAAAATCGCATGGTCATTTAGTATTTTATTGTAGGTTGCGAATGTGCGGCCGTTGCGGCCGGGCGTAACGAAAGGGGGCGAAGGTGGAGACAGTGCGGACCAACCGAAGGGCGGAAGCCGTCGGGCACCGGCGTTATTGCCGTTGTTGCCGGGGAGGACAGGTTATTTATCCTTCGATTACGGTTGTTTCCAGCGGTTGCCGGGGATGTTCTACCGGTATTTCCCTTGTCGATTCCCGCATCCCGGACCGATTGTTTATTCTTGCCGGAGCGCAAATCATTACTAATCCCATCGCGAGCATGCCTGGTGGCACTGCCGGCGCCGGGCGGCGTCATGCGAGCCCCCGGCGGATGGAAAAGGAGGTCGAAAATGGAAAAGTATAAGGAACTGCGTCGGGAATGTTACGAAGCCAACCAGTTGTTGCCCAAACTGGGGCTGGTGCTCTTTTCCTTCGGCAATGTCAGTGCGTTCGATCGTGAGGCCGGGGTTTTTGCCATCAAACCCGTCGGGGTCGATTATGCGGCGATGCAATGGGAGGATATTGTGGTGGTGGATCTGGACAATCAGGTGGTGGAAGGCCGGTTGGATCCGGCCCCCGATGCCCGGATTCATTCCGTATTGTATAAGTCGTTTCCGGGTATCGGCGGCATTGTTCACACTCATTCGACCTATGCGGTGGCTTGGGCGCAGGCGCAACGCGATGTGCCGCTTTATGGCACGACCCATGCCAATCATCTGGCCGTTCCGATTCCCTGTACCGAAATTATGGCCGATGAACGGATCGCCGGTGATTACGAAACGGAAACCGGGTATCAGATTGTCGATTGCCTGATGGCCCGGGATCTCAATTATCAGAATGTGCCGATGATTCTGGTGGCGGGGCATGGTCCGTTCACCTGGGGCGATTATGCCGCCAACGCGGTATATAATGCCAAGGTGTTGGAGAAATTATGCCGGATGGCGGCGATTACCGAACAACTCAATTCGGCGACGCCGCCGTTGAAAGCGGCTCTGGTCAACCGGCATTATAACCGTCGGCACGGGAGACGCACTTCCTTCGGACAAAACTGACGGGTGTCGGAACGGAAGAAAATTATCGGCCGCCTTTGGGGCGAATAACCGGCGGCCGATGGCTCATTACGGGATGGCGACGGTTGAGGTCCGTGGCGTGGCGTGACGCCGGTACCGGCGTCGGCGTGTGGAGAAACGCGATCGGCGAAGTCCGGCGGTTGCTCTTTACGGTTTTCCGCCGTGGAATATTTTCCGCCGCCCTGGAATCGGATTGATTTTATATTTTATTTTTTACCATAAACAACTTGCCTCGCCGGCCCCGGTCCGCGTTTGACGCGATGCGTGGCGCAGGAGGCACTACGGCGGGAATGGTTTTTTAATCTTTTAGCGTTAACCGATTGCCGACCCGGACATGGAGAGGATGACACAATAAAAATGATTGAAACCGGAATTTTCCGGCTTGATTTATAGCCACATAAAATATATCTTCTAATTATCAGATAGAAAAACATCTTTATTCCCCGGCGGATATTGACAACGAAAATCGGGACTTCGGCGATATCATGAGACAGCATCGACATTCATCGTTTCATGTGTGGACGTGGATTACATGGCTCGGGATGCTTGTTTTGGCGGCGGCAGTGGCGGCGGCGTATTATTGGCCGCATTTTCCGGTGATCGCCTTGTGGCTGCCGGCCGGAATTCTGCTGGCCGGTGTGGCGTGGTGGGATAAAAACCCCAAAGCGTCAAAATCGTCCGGTGGCGGCTTTTGTCGTTCTCTGCTGAAATCCCGGTCCATGGTTATCTTCAGCGGCGACAGGAACGGTATGATCCGGTTGTTCAACGCCGGAGCGGAACAGCTGTTGGGGTATAAGGCCGAAGAACTGGTCAATCGGGAAAATGTCCTGTTTTTATGCGACCCGGAGATGCTGCCATCCCGGCTCGGCGACAAGGGCGTCGCTCCGACGCCGGAGGTATTTTCCCTGTTGCTCCGGGATGGAAAAACCGGACCGTTTGCCTGGACTTTGAAGCGGAAAACCGGCGTTCCGGTTTCGGTGCTGTTAACGTTGTCGCCGCGTCTCGGTTTTCATGGCCATCGGGATGGTTTTGTGGCCATGGCGGCGTTGAACCAGGGCCACGACGGATTGCTCCGGGACGTGTCTGCAACGGCGTTGCCGGATATTGACGCGACCGGAGCTAAGCCGGAAATCGAACCGGACAAACTGGAACTTGCCGGGATCATCGATCCGGCCATAATACAGCCGCTGATGGATGATTTCGGCCGGTTGACCGGGATGACCATGGCCATTTTCGATCTGGAAAATCGGACGGTAGTCGCCACCGGGCTACAGGATATCTGTGTGAATTTCCATCGCCGCAACCCCCTGACCGCCGCTTTCTGCAACGAGAGCGGTCTGGAGCAGGTGCGCCATCTCAAAGAAGGAGAATACTCCTCCTACTATTGCAAAAATCATCTGCATGACGTGATTATGCCGTTGTATATCGGGGGGCGGCACGTCGGTAATATTTTTACCGGACAATTCTTTTATGACGATGAAAAGGTTGACGAGCGGGTGTTTATCGCCCATGCGGACAAATACGGTTTTGACCGGCGGGAATATCTGGAGGCATTGCATCGGGTGCCGCGTTTTTCCCATGACCGCGTGGCGACGCTGATTGATTATCTGACCCGGTTTACCGCTTATATTTCACAGTTGAGCTTCCGTAATCTCCAGTTGGGCCGTGCGGTCGAATGCTATCGTGACACCAGGGATCAGTTGCAGCGGCAATACCTTTTCCTGCAACAACTGATCGATGCCATTCCCAATCCGGTCTTCTACAAGGATACCAGTGGGCGTTATTTGGGGTGCAATCTGCTGTTCCAGCAGGAAATCGGTTTGGAAAAAGAGCAGATTGTCGGTCGGACGGCGGCAGACATTTTCCCGGCCAAGGAGGCGGCCCTTTTTTCTTCGCTGGACCGGAAGCTTTTCGAATCGCCGGGCATTCATTCTTTTGAAACGTCATATACCGTAAAAGAAGGTCAGATCAAAAAT
Source organism: Victivallales bacterium (assembly GCA_028691155.1). Taxonomy (GTDB): domain Bacteria; phylum Verrucomicrobiota; class Lentisphaeria; order Victivallales; family SZUA-371; genus SZUA-371. The sequence continues at coordinate 2,015 of JAQUZV010000060.1, read as the reverse complement.
ATCATTATCAACAAGGCCACCTATCTCAATCCCGACCGGACGGTAGGCGGTCTGATTGCGGTGAGTGTGGATATCACGGCCCGAAAACGGGGCGAGGAGGAGCGCGTCAGGCTTCAGGAAGAGTTGAATCGGGCGCAGAAGATGGAATCTATCGGACGTCTGGCCGGCGGCGTGGCCCATGATTTCAACAATATGCTTCAGGTTATTATCGGCTACACCGATTTTGCCCTGCACAACCTCGATCCGGACAATGCGGTTTACCGCAGTCTGCAGCAGGCTTTGTCCGCCGCCCGGCAATCCTCCATTCTGACCCGGCAGTTGTTGGCCTTTGCCCGTAAACAGGTGATTCGGCCGGTGGTTCTCGATTTGAATGCGGTGGTGGCGGGGATGACGACAATGCTGCGGCAACTCGTCGGTGACGACGTGGTGCTGGAGTGGACGCCGGGGCATGATTTGTGGCCGGTGAAAATGGATCCGTCGCAGATCGATCAGATCATGACCACGCTGACGGTGAATGCCCGGGAAGCCATGCCGGCGGGAGGACGGCTCAATATTGCCACCGTAGATGTGACGATTGACGCGGCCTATTGTTCACATGGCCGGGATTTCCTGCCCGGGGAATATGTCATGTTGTCGCTGACGGATAATGGTTGCGGCATGGACAAGGAGACGGTGGACCGGTTGTTCGAACCGTTTTTTACCACTAAAATGCTTGGCAACGGCGCCGGCTTGGGGCTGTCGACGATTTTCGGCGCGGTCAGACAAAACAACGGCTTCATCCATGTTTACAGCGAACCGGGACATGGCACGACGTTTAAAATCTATCTGCCGCATTGTCGTGATCCGCTTGCGGTTCAGGAACCGGAACTGCGGACGGAATTGACCCCGGCATGGTATGGCGGCAGTGAAACTATTCTGCTGGCGGAAGACGATCCGGCGATTCTGGCGTTGGGAAAATATCTTCTGGAGCAGCACGGATATACCGTCATTGCCGCCGATTCCCCGGCGACGGCGCTCAAACTGGCGGCGGATCATCCCACGCCGATTCATCTGTTGATTTCCGACGTGGTCATGCCGCAGATGAATGGGAAAATGTTGTGGGATCAACTGGCGGCGACGCGTCCCGGCCTGAAAGTGATTTATATGTCGGGATATCCGGCCGAGGTTATTACGCATCATGGCATTATCGACACCGGGGTGGAGTTCATGCCGAAGCCGTTTTCGGAGGAAAGTATGTTGGCGACGGTACGCAAAGTACTGGACGCCGTTCCGGATTCGGCAACGGTTACCGCTCCGAAGCAGGCATAGTAACGGTTTCTTCCTTTTCCCATGTTTTCGGTTTTTAACTTTTATCTGATTGTTACCTATAGTTTTGATTTAAATTATTAGAAAGATAATTACCTTGAATTTTATACAATATTAAGGTTAAGTAGGATATAATAAAATCCAGCTAAAAGTAGGAGCGTATCATGGACATTTCATTAAAGTTGACACCAGCAGAAAGATTGATCCTAATAGGGCAGATGGAAATTAAAATGATGTTGAGAGATCCATACGATGAAGACGAAAAAGATTTTTTCAAAGAAAATGAAGAACTAATATCCGTGCTGCAAAGTGGTTATGAAGCCGAATATGATAGGATATCATCCTTTTTATCTGAACCATTATCTGAAGAAAATTGCAATTTCGTTTTTGACATTATGCAAATGTTTAAATGTCTAAAAACAAAATTTCCTGGCTTCAATGAACATAATGAGGGCAAATATTTAGGTTATGCAAATTATCTTTTGAAATCCGGAAAAATAGAGATAGATGAATTTATTACCAATACAAAGTTAATGGCAGCATCCAGTGTCAGAAGTATTGAGAGATATAAGAAAGCATTGAAATTATATTGCCCCCATCTAAAAATGTGATAAATTAAGAGAGTCACAGAAGGGGATCAACGATGGGTGCCAAGAAACAATGGACCGGCAAGGAAAAGCTTACAATCGTGTTGCAGGGCTTGAAAGGCG
>JAQUZV010000059.1 GCA_028691155.1 Victivallales bacterium | reverse complement strand
GCAATGCGGTCGTATTCGGCTTTACTTCCGTCGCACCAGTAGATGCCGTCGGGCTGGCAGATCGCCGCCCATTCTTCCACCCACTGCACCAATTTGGTGTTTTTCGTGGGGATTGCATTGATGTACTTGACGCTCATCAAAACCTCCTGAGAAATTTAATGGTTTTAGTAAATACGGTCGGAGTCGCCTCGGCTTAAGCACCGAAAATCCGGTACTGCGATCCATAGGAAATCAATGAATCGGAGGTTACTTCTTAAACGGTACATTTGCAGATACTTGCGACCTATGACGACCGGTTTTTCAAAACAACATTTTGATTGCATTTCCGTCTGGCCCGGATATGTAATCACGAACAATTTAGCTTTGTATTGCAGGATTGCAAGTGAAAAAGGGGAGAAAAAAGTGAATTTTATCCCGGCGACTTGCTCCTTGCGCCGGGAGGAAAAACAGAACAATTGACTCCGCGATAGGGTTCCGCCCGGTTGCGGATGGCGGTATCATTCTGCCGGACAAGTTGATAAGACGTCGGTAGCGAACGAAAATCGGCGTCGAATGCCGTTTCTTATTACGGCAGCATGGTCAGGACGGCAAAGAAGTGCAGCGTACTGCCGCCCAGCACAAACAGATGCCAGACGGCATGCCCGTAGGGTAATTTTTTCCAGACATAAAAGATGGCGCCGAAAGAGTAGGACAATCCGCCGGCAAACAGGAATATCACACTGGCCGTCGGCAGGTGCGCCAGCAGGGACTTGAGGGTAAAGAGGCAAAACCACCCCATGCCCAGATACAACAAGGTGGAAAAGAGCCGGAACCGGCCGGTGTAGAAACATTTCATGACGATGCCGGCCGTGGCCATACCCCAGATCAATCCGAATACCGTCCAGCCCAGGCCGCCGCCGACGCTGATCAGCATCAACGGGGTATAGGTGCCGGCGATAAGCAGATAGATGGCGGCGTGGTCACAGATTTTCAACAGCCGCTTCCAGTCGGGACGGGTGACGCTATGGTAAAGCGTGGACGCCAGAAACAGCAATACCAGCGTGGCGCCGAAAACGGCGTAGGTGACAATGTACCATGCGTTGCCGTAGCGGGCGGCAAACACTACCAGCAGGGTCAGGGCGGCAATGCTCAACAGCGTTCCGATGCCGTGGGTGATGCTGTTGGCGATCTCTTCGCCGCAGGTGTATTCGCCGATTTCCCGGGTGCCGGTCATAATTATTTTGCTCCATGCTGTGTGACTCAATATGGCCACTTCTTAAACTAAGATAGCATGGTTTTCCGGCGATTCAAGCCGGCTGGAGAGAATGACTGTTGCCGGAACCTGGCCGGAAGAGCACCGTTCTCCCTCGGAACGGTTACCTTGGGCGCGTCTGCCTGGTTGTCATTTCAAAATAAAACCGTTCCGTAAGTCCTGTTTTAAGACCTTGTTGCATTTGTATTCCTGGTAATTGGGGCTAAAAGTATCTTGATGAAAAATCGGCAACGAGTCCCTATTCCTGCCAAGGAGGCAAGTTCATGTTGGTCGGGGCGGATCGTCTTACTGTTGTTAAGAGGGCAAATGGTTCCTCTCTCCAATTGCGGAAGACTCACGATATCGTGTTGCAGCGGAAATTCACGTTGATCGAACTATTGGTCGTTATTGCGGTGATCGGCATTTTGGCCGGTATGCTTTTGCCTGCCTTGAATATGGCTCGAAACAAGGCGCAGCGCGCCGGTTGTGCCAGTAACCTGAGACAGCTTGGTACGGCGATTGCAATGTATGCCGATGACAATAATGGACGGATTATGAATGGTATTATTGCTTATTCCCACGTGTCGTCCAATGTGGTACGGGGAACGGCCACTCCGGTTAATTTGGGTAAGTTGGTGTCCGATTACAATATCGCTCCCAAGATGTTGGGATGCAGTCTGCATGAACCGAGAACCCCGGGGCGGGTCCAGAAGGATTGGGAAGGTCATGGAATAGTTTCCGGTGCATATTTGTATCGGGAGACGGATAACGGGTTTAATGAAATATTGAGTCACCCCGATAACCGGGGCAAAGCCATGGTCATGAGTTGCAGTTTGAATTTGGCCGGTGACAGCAGCGATGAAAGGGCGCATGAATTCAGGGACAGCAATATCCTGTTCGTCGACGGTCATGTGGTCAATATGCGAAACGATGATGTTCCGAAAGATAAATTTACTGCGGAATCGACGGATTATTCCCTGGATGTGATCTGGCGCAATGCGGATAAACGCTGAAGCGGAGATCGGATTCCCGGAGTGTTTTGATAATTATTGATGCGGGAATGATGCGGGCCGGCGCCGGAACGGATTGGGGTTCCGACTTGCCGTTCCGCTTCGGCGTGCTATGGTATGGCGTAACCGAAAACGGCAAGGAGCCTGGCGATGAAAGTTTATATTCATGCCGACATGGAAGGAATCAGCGGTATCAGTGGCAGCGATTTTGTGTTGTCCGACCGGCCGCTTTACGGGCTGGGTCGGCAGTATCTGACTGCCGACGTCAATGCCTGCATTCGGGGATGCCTGCGGGCCGGCGCCACGGAGATCATTGTGCGCGACGGCCATTGCGCCGGTCGTAATCTGCTTTGGGATCAACTGCATCCGGCGGCGCAACTGTATCAGGGCCAAAGTGCTCCCGGCGTGAGACTGCCGTTGATCGACGGCGCCGCCGCCGCGATTTTTCTCGGTTATCACGCCATGGCCGGTACGCCGGCGGCGCTGCTGGAGCACTCCTATTCATCCCGGAACATCCAGAACCTTTGGCTGAACGGAGAACCGGTCGGAGAATTTGCCGTCGATGCCGCTATTGCCGCGGAACACGGGGTCCCGGTGGTGATGGTTTCCGGCGACGACAAAGTTTGTGCCGAGGCCCGGACATGGCTGCCGGAAGTGGTTTGCTGCCGGGTCAAAAAGAGTTTCGGCCCCGAAGGTTGCCTGATGCTGTCGCCGGAAGCGGCGGCGCAGCAGATCGAGGAAAAAACGATGGCGGCGTTGGCTCAGGCGCCAACGATGCCGTTGCGCCTGGTGCCCGGACCGGTAACCATGCGCAAAGAGATGGTGGAACGTTGCCGTCCCGATTACGCGCCGGACTTTCGGATGGTGGACGGTCGGACGGTGGAGACGGATGATGAGTCGGTGGAAAGAGTCTTCTGCCGTCTGATGTGGTGAAAAAGGATATGGATTATGGATTTTAGACCCTGTATCGACCTGCATGACGGCAAGGTCAAACAAATTGTCGGTTCCAGCCTGAGTGATTCCGGGCAGGGCCTGACCACCAATTTCGAAGCCGAACATGATGCCGCTTATTATGCCCGCATGTACCGGGAGGACGGTCTGACCGGCGGCCATGTGATCATGCTTGGCCCCGGCAACGCGGCGGCGGCGCAGGCCGCCTTGGCGGCGTATCCGGGCGGATTGCAGTTGGGCGGCGGAATTACCGCGGACAATGCCGGCGCCTGGCTGGACGCCGGTGCGGCCGGGGTGATTCTGACCTCTTATATTTTTTGTGACGGTGTGTTGCGGCAGGATCGTCTCGACCGGATTTTTGCCGCGGTGGGCCGGGAACGTCTGGTGCTGGATTTGAGCTGTCGGCGTCGTGACGACCGTTACTTCATCGTGACCGACCGCTGGCAGAAATTCACCACGCTGGAGGTCAATGCCGCCACCTTGTCGGCGTTGTCGGCCTATTGCGGCGAATTTCTGATTCACGCCGTGGATGTGGAAGGCAAACAGTCCGGTATCGATCGGGAACTGCTGGCGCTGATGGCGGGCGGGTCGCCGCTGCCGTGTGTTTACGCCGGGGGGATCAGTTCCTGGACCGAGATCGAGCTGATCAAGAACATCGGACGGGGCCGGATCGGTTATACCGTCGGTAGTGCGTTGGATATCTTCGGCGGTCGCGTCCTGAAATATCGGGACATTGTCGCTCGGGAGAAACAGGGACGGTAGTTTCTCTCCTTTTGCGCCCGTTTATCGGTGCCGTGACCACGATTGCGCGCTCCGGTCGCTTTTTCGCCGGAGCGGTGGTGGCAGGTGAGCGGGAACACCGAGCTAATGCGCCACCGTCGGCTTGCCGCTCAGAATGGCGATGGAGTCCACCACTTCGGCAATACTGTTCACCAGAACTTCGGCGTCGCTGCGCGTTATCGGCTGGTGGTTGATGATTTTCAACTCCAGTTCGGCGGCGGAACCGCGGATCTTGTCGGCGCCGATATAGGACGCCGATCCTTTCAGTTTATGGAAGGAGTGACGCAGGTAATTGGTGTCCTGCTGCTCCAGCGCCCGGATGATATTGTCGCCTTCATGACCGAAATCCTTGCGGAACGTATCCAGCAACTGACGCATCAGGGCCTGATCGTTGTTGATGGGTTCCAGCGCCTTGCTGAGGTTGAGTCCGGGCATGTCGCACAACGGTTCCGCCGTGGTTTGAGGCGGCGGCGGCGGCGGGCTGTACTGGCGTTCGCCGGGTTTGATCCATTTGAGCAGCGTGGTGTACATCAGTTCCGGATTGAGCGGTTTGTTGAGGTGATCGTTCATGCCGGATTGCAGGCAGCGTTTGATGGCGGTCGGCATGACATGGGCGGTCAGGGCGATGATCGGCACGGTCTTGCCGGCATTGCGGATGGCCTCCGTCGCCTTGTAGCCGTCCATGATCGGCATCTGAACATCCATGAAGATGGCGTCGAATTCCTTGCCGGCGTCGACTACCGCTGCGACGGCTTCCTGGCCGTTTTCCGCCGAATCGACCACAATGCCGACCTGGGTGAGCATTTCCCGGGCTACCTGGCGGTTGATGGCATTGTCTTCGACCAGCAGGACGCGGGCCCCGCGGATTTTTTCGATTTTGTCGAGGTTTTTGCTTTTCATGGCCATGCGGTTGATGGCGATGATCGTGGAGGTGTCGGTGACCTCTTCCGTCAGTTTGCCGACTTCGAATTCGGCGTCGAAAGTGAAATTGCTGCCGGTATTGGGGGCGCTGGTGACTTCCAGTTTGCCGTCCATCAGTTCGATCAGGCGTTTGGTGATGACCAGACCCAAGCCGGTGCCGCCGAATTTGCGGGTCATGGAATTATCGGCCTGGGTAAAGGGAATGAACAAGTTATCCAGTTGTTCCCGGTCCATGCCGATTCCGGTATCGACCACCGAAAATTTGATGCGGACCCGGTTGCCGCGTTTGCGGCTGAATTCGGCGACGACGCCGACTTCCCCGCTGTCGGTGAATTTGACGGCGTTGCTGACCAGATTGATGAGAATCTGCTTCAGGCGGAGCGGATCGCCGCGCAGGGAGCCGGGAACGGAAGGATTGATGGTAAAGGTCAGATTGAGGTTTTTCTCGCGCGCCTTGGCGGAAAACATGTCTTTGAGTTCGCGGAAAATGGTGTTGAGGCTGAAATCGATCTGTTCCATCGACATTTTGCCGGCTTCGATCTTGGAGAAGTCGAGCACGTCGTTGATGACGCCGAGCAGATGGCGGGACGCGGTATCGATTTTGTGCAGGTATCCCAACTGTTTGTTGGTAAGTTCGGTCTGCATGATCAAATGGGTGATGCCGATTACCGCATTGAGCGGTGTCCGCAGTTCGTGACTCATATTGGCGACGAAATTGCTTTTGGCGTCGGTGGCGGCTTCGGCCATGTTTTTGGCCAGCATCAGCTCCTTCTCGATTTTCTTTTTCTCGCTGATGTCCAGCATGATGTTGATGATGCCGGCTTCCTTGTCGCTGCGTTTGAACGCGGCGGAATATACGGAAAAGTCGCGGGGGGAACCGTCGGCGCAGACAAAATCCATATCGTAGATTTGAATGCCGCCGGCCTGGATCAGTTCGGAGGTTTTATGCTGGAAAAAAGTGATTTTATCGGCATTCTGCAGGGCGATGATGTCGGCCAGCTGCCGGTCGATCATTTTCCCTTTGGGCATGCCGATGATTTCATCGGCAAAGGCCCGGTTGCAGTCGATGAATTCACCGTTGATTCCCACATAGAACACCGGACCGGGGATGGTGTCGAAAATGGTTTCCAGAATCATCAGGTTGTCTTTCATCTGGTTTTCGGTGCTTTTTCGGTGCCGCAGTTCCCGGCGCTGATGACGCAGCAGCAGCAGTAAAAAGATGATCAGCAACAGGAAAGCGGCGGCGTGGATGATGATATACGGCCGCGTCAGGCGGGAAAAATCGAATTTTTCGTCCTTTTTAACCGGAGCGTCGGTGATCCATTGGCGGTAGAACTGTTGGGTCTGCGCTGCGGGGATGGCGGGAATGATTTGGTTGATCAGATGCAGCAATTCCGGTTGGTCTTTGCGGATACCGAAGCAGAATTTGATTTCATACGGCGTCGGAAAAAGCATTCGGAGTTCGGAATGCGGGCGGCTGCGCTGCATGCGGCAGATGGCGGAAAGCAAACCGATATAGACGTCGGCTTTGCCCTGCTTGACGGCGGCAACGGCGTCGTCGATATTGTTGGCCAGGTAAATCTGGGCATTGGGAAAATCGTTGCGGACGACCTTTTCGTAGCCGTAATTCATCTGGAGGGCAATGGTCTTGCCGTTGAGGTCGTTGAAGGACGCGATGCCGGAAGAGTTCATCCCCATGACCATCAGTTTTTCTCCGAAATAGGGGGTGGACAGCAACATGTTCTGCTGCCGTTCCGGTTGATACGGCACCAGCGGCAGAAGGTCCACCTTGCCCTCCCGCAACCGGGACAGCTGGTCGGTCCAGGACAGGCTGCGGTAGGAGGCTTTCAGTCCGGTTTTTTGCAGAATGAAGTCAAGGTAACCGGAAATCAGGCCTTCGTAACGGTCATCGGCCGTCAGTCCTTCGTAAGGCATGCTGTGGCGGCTGACGCCGACATTGATTTCCGGATGCTGTTGCAGCCATTGTTGTTCCGCTTCCGTGAACGCCGGGATGGCTGCGGTCGGTGGTGGCGACGTGGGCGCGGCGGATTCGGCGTGTACGGTAAATGCCATGTCGGACAAGGCCATGGCGAGCATTAGTCGGAAAGGAACAATTGCTTTTAACATATACTTCATTTCTGGTCCTTGTGCCGTCCAGCTGCTTGATGCTGCAAATGCTGTAAACAGTAATAATAAACTTGTAACATTGCGTCAAATATAGACAAAACGGAATCGGTTTGCAAATAGTTAATTCGGGAAAACCGCTAATAAAGCGGGTTTTTTAACGATAAATCCGGGGGAATTATATTTTTGGGACTGGCAAGGAGGTAAAAACGCGATAGATTATCAATTTCGGAATTGCCCGGTGCGGGAATTCAACGGAGTGGAAAGGATGGTGCGGCCATGGTCGCTGCCCGCCTGGTTTTAAATAATCCTGAGGTTATCAAGTTATACAATATGGCAGAACTTATCGCGATTCGCAATTTTTCCATCATCGCCCATATCGACCACGGCAAGTCGACATTGGCGGACCGGTTGCTCGAGTTTACCCATACGATCAGTCAGCGGGAACAGCAGGATCAGCTGCTGGACGGGATGGATCTGGAACGGGAACGGGGGATCACCATCAAGTGTCATCCGGTCCGCATGGCTTATGCCGCCCCCGACGGGCGACAATATGAACTGAATCTGATCGATACTCCGGGACACGTGGACTTCTCTTACGAGGTCAGCCGTTCCCTGGCCGCCTGCGAGGGCGCGTTGCTGCTGATCGACGCCACCCAGGGGGTTCAGGCGCAGACGGTGGCCAACGTCAATCTGGCTTTCAAGCAGCATTTGAAGGTGATTCCGGTCATCAACAAGATCGACCTGCCGGCCGCCGATCTGGAATTGTGTTACGAACAGATGGAAGAGATACTGGCCATTCCGCGGGAAGAAGCGTTGTTGGTCAGCGCCAAGGACGGGACCGGCATTCCCGCCGTGCTCGAAGCCATTGTGGCGCGGATTCCGTCTCCGTCCCTTTCCGACATCGACGGCACCGGCGCCTTGATTTTCGATTCCAACTACGATTCGTTTCGCGGCGTGGTCACCTACATCCGGATGGTAAAAGGGGTGGTGAGCCGGGGTACCAGAGTGCGCATGTTGAGCACCGGATTGGAAAGCGAAGTCAAGGAGGTCGGATATTTCACGCCGAAGATGACGCCGTGCGAGCAGTTGACCGCCGGCGAAGTCGGCTATATCATTCCCAATATCAAGACGCCTTCGGATTCGAAGATGGGCGACACCATTACCGACGTCAAAAATCCCTGTTCCCGGCCGCTGCCGGGGTTCCAGCATGTGCGCCCGATGGTCTTCAGCGGCATATATCCCATCGACACCGCCGACTACGATCAGTTGAAATTCAGCATGACCAAACTGCAGCTCAACGATGCCGCCTTTGTTTTCCAGCCGGAAACTTCCGCGGCACTGGGATTCGGCTTCCGGTGTGGTTTCCTCGGACTGCTGCACATGGAAATCATTCAGGAACGGTTGCGGCGCGAATACAATATGGACATCATTGCCACTTATCCCAGTGTGATTTACCATGTTTATCTGAAAAACGGCGAAATGGTGGAAGTGGACAACCCGGTTCATCTGCCCGACGCTTCGGAAATAGACCGGATCGAGGAGCCGCTGATTACCGCGCATATCATGTTGCCCAACGCCTATATCGGGGATGCCATGAATCTGATTATGAATAAACGCGGCGTCTGTACCATGACCAATTCCGTGGACGGCGCTCATGTGGTGCTGACGGCGGAACTGCCGATGCACGAAATTCTGATTGATTTCCACGACAAACTCAAATCGATCACCCGCGGCTACGGCAGCATGGACTATGAACCGGCCGGTTACCGGGCGGACAAACTGGTCAAGCTCGATATCCTGGTCAACGGGGAACCGGTGGATGCCTTTTCCTCGATTGTCCATACCGATCACGCCTATGCGCGCGGAAAGGATATGGCGGCGAAGCTGAAAGAGGTGATTCCGCCGCACATGTTCCAGGTGGCGATTCAGGCGGCGGTCGGCGGCAAGATTGTGGCGCGCGAAACGGTGCGGCAGTTGCGTAAAAACGTTCTGGCCAAGTGCTACGGCGGCGATATTACCCGTAAGCGCAAGCTGCTGGAAAAGCAGAAAGAAGGCAAGAAGCGCATGAAACAGGTTGGGGCGGTGGACATTCCGCAGGAGGCGTTTGTCGCGGTGTTGAAGACCAGTGACAAATGACCATGTCGGAACCGACCGGATGATTTACGGAAGGGAAGTGAGATAATTTATGGCACAATACAATGTTTTCCAGCTGTGGCGGCGTTGGCGACGGCGTCATAACCTCAGACTGGCCCAGAAACATCTTCGCAACGCGTTGCATGCCGACGAGGACATTCTCTCGGAAAAACAGCTCCGGCAAATGGAGGATCTGATTGTCGAGGCGGAAAATCTGGGGCCGGAGGACGGGGAAAAGGTCGACCGTTTTGTCCGGGAAGTCCCGGAGCGGGTGGAGGCGTGCCTGGCCAGGAAGCGGTCGCGTTTCTGGCGGGATCTGGCCGATGTGGCGGCGGTGGCGGGGATGGTGGCGTTCGGAATTCGCGGACTGTTTTTGCAGCCGTTCCAGATTCCGACCGGCAGTATGCAGCCGACGCTGTTCGGGATTCATTACGTGGCGCGCGGGGTCTATCCCGATCTGGGCCGGGGATTGAATTTGGTCCTGTTCGGGCTGGAACCGGCCGCGGCAACGGTGAAGGAACCGGGGCGCTGGGACCCGGCCAGTTGTTATGAAGTGTCACACTGGCTGCTGTTTACGGATACCGTGTTTCGGATCGGCAATGTCAGCTATCGTTTGCCCGGAGCCGTCGGCAAGGTGCGGGAATATTGTTCGCTGTCGGACGATTACGACTATTATGCCGGAGAAGTGTTGTGCCGGGGCTGGCTGTCCAGCGGCGATCATCTGTTTGTCGACCGTTATTCGCACCATCTGTTCGGGTTCCGGCGTGGCGATGTGGTGGTTTTCAACACCGAGGGATTGTATTTCAACGGTCGGCCGCTGAAGGAGAAAGGCAGCTATTATATCAAGCGCCTGATCGGGCTGCCGGGCGATACGCTGCAGATTAGGGATGAAATGGTTTATGTTCGACCGGAAGGCGGGAAGGAATTCCGTCCGATCACCGCTTTCAATCCGGCCTTCGACAAGCTCTATTCGCAGCGCGGCGG
>JAQUZV010000058.1 GCA_028691155.1 Victivallales bacterium | reverse complement strand
GACACGGCATTGGCCCTATGCTCTTCCTGTCTGCGGGAAACGGCGCGGCCGTGGCAGGATGCGATCGCTCTGTTTCCCCACCGGGGGCTGGGGCGGGAGCTGATTCATCGGTTTAAATACCGGGATACGCCGGAGTTGGCGCGGACGCTGGCGTTGCTGGGCGCGGAAGCGTTGCAGGCGCGGGAATGGCATTTGGACTGCATTGTCCCGGTGCCGCTGCACTGGACGCGACGGTGGCAGCGCGGTTACAACCAGACGATGCTGTTGTGCGAACGGTTGGGCGCGGAGACCGGAGTGCCGGTCCGGGAAGTTTTGTGCCGGATCCGGCGGACGAAAAGGCAGGCCCGGCTGAATCGGGATCAGCGGCGGAAAAATCTTCTGGCGGCTTTTTCATTAAAAAAGAAGAATTTTTGTCCGGAAGGAAATATATTATTGGTCGACGACGTCCTGACGACGGGAGCCACGTTGTCCGCCGCCGCCGCGGCATTGCTGCAGGCAGGCGGGAAAAGGACGATTTATATCATGGCGCCGGCCCGGCGCTGAAAACGGAAAATGAACGAGCGTAACGGCAGCGCAATCGGCGGCCATGGTTTGGCGGCAGGCACAATAAATTAAGGAAATGATATAATGGCGTTATTTGGCAGCGGCAAGGCAAGATATTCAACGTTGCGGCCCACGAAGACCGGCCCGAACAAAAATACCCTGATCCCGGAAGGGTTGTGGGAAAAATGCAAAAAATGCTACGGCACCGTTTATACCCGGCAGATGGAGGAAAACCTGAACGTCTGCCCCCGATGCGGATACCACAAACCGATTACGGCGCAACAGCGGATTGCGTTGTTGAGCGACAGTGGTTCGTTTCAGGAAGTCGATGCCGGGCTGGAATCCGTCGATAAGCTCAAGTTCGAAGGCGTGGCGTCATATACTGAAAAGCTGCGTGCCAACCAGAAAAAAACCGGCATGAAAGATGCCGTTGTCTGCGGCACCGTCACGTTGAACGGAATTCGTTATGCCCTGGCGGTAATGGACTTTCGTTTCCTCGGCGCCAGTATGGGCTCGGTGGTGGGCGAAAAGATCACCCGCATCACCGAATTGGCAACCGCGGAGGGATTGCCGCTGGTAATCGTAACCGCCAGCGGCGGCGCCCGGATGTATGAAGGCATGCTCAGTTTGATGCAGATGGCCAAAACCAGCGGCGCGTTGAAGCGTCACGCCAAGGCCGGATTGCCTTATATTACCATCCTCACGCATCCCACCTACGCCGGAGTAACGGCCAGTTTCGCCTCGCTGGGGGATCTGACGCTGGCGGAACCCGGCGCCATGATCGGGTTTGCCGGGCCGCGGGTAATACGTGATACGGCCCAGGCCAAACTGCCCGAGGGATTCCAGACGGCGGAGTTCCTTTTGGAGAAAGGAATGATCGATCGTATTGTCGCCCGGAAAAATCTGGCGCATGAATTGGCGCTTTGCCTTGAATATTTCACTTCCGGGTGTAAAGTGCAGGACGGATCGAAATAATTTTGATTTTTGCCGCCGGTCTGACGGACCCTGTGCGTCGGCGGTTCGCCAACCGAGTCAGGTGGGGAACCAAGCAGCTCTAAGCGATGCTGCCGAGCGCCGCAGGTGCTTCTGGCAAACCGGCGGCTTTTTTTAAATTTTGGGAACATCAATCGCTGAGGGATAGAGCCATGTCAAGAATTGACGGTCGTACGCCGGAACAGTTCCGGCGTGTTAAGTTCACCCGGGATTATCTGGCGCACCCGTTGTCTTCGGTACTCGTCGAGTTCGGCGGGACCAAGGTGCTCTGCGCCATTTCCCTGGACCCCGGTGTTCCCAACTGGATGCGCAGCCAGAAAATTCCCGGCGGCTGGATCACCTGTGAATACGGCATGATTCCGGCCTCCACGCATGACCGGGTGGCCCGGGAATCCAACCGCGGCCGTCCTTCCGGCCGAACCATGGAAATTCAGCGTTTGATCGGGCGCAGTCTCCGGTCGGTAATCGATCTGGAGGCGCTGGGCGCCAATACTATTTACATCGATTGCGATGTGATCGATGCGGACGGCGGGACCCGTTGTGCCGGAATCACCGGGGCGTCGGTGGCCCTGCAGTTGGCGTTTGCCGAAAGCAATCTGGCAAAGCGTCTCGGCAAAAACCCGATGCGGGAAAATGTCGCGGCCATCAGTGTCGGCATTGTCGACGGCGAGCCGGTTCTGGACCTCTGCTACCAAGAAGATTCCCGGGCGGAAGTCGATATGAATGTGGTGATGACCGAATCCGGCAAATTTGTCGAGATTCAGGGGACGGCGGAAGCGCAACCGTTCAGTGACCAGCAACTGCAGCAGATGCTGAATCTGGCCCGGCGCGGCCTCAATAAAATTTTCGACCTGCAACGTCGATGCATTACCGGAGTAACCGAGAATCACGGCGCCAAACCGAAAGGTCCCCGGCCCGGCGCCCAACTCGGCAGTCTCGGAGACGTGCTCGGGGACATCAAACTTTAACTTCAAACCGGAGAAGGCGGCATGACCAGCGAGTATCAGGTTATCGCGCGGAAATGGCGGCCCCAGCGCTTCGCCGATGTCGTGGGACAGGAGCACATCGTCGCCACCTTGAAAAATGCCATTCGCCGGCAGCGGACCGCCCATGCCTATTTGTTCGTCGGCCCGCGCGGCATCGGCAAAACCACGACGGCCAGAATCTTTGCCAAGGCCCTCAATTGTACCGCGCCGGAAGATGGCGAACCGTGCTGCAAATGCGAATCCTGCGTGGCGATTGCCAATGAAAGCAGCATCGACGTGATTGAAATCGACGCGGCCAGCCAGAATTCGGTGGACAATATCCGGGAGTTGCGCGAAGAGGTAATGCATGTCCCGGTCAACAGCCGCTACAAGATTTACATTATCGACGAAGTGCACATGCTGTCCAAGCAGGCCTGGAATGCGTTGCTGAAGACGGTGGAAGAACCGCCGCCGCACGCCAAGTTCATTTTTGCGACGACGGAAGTGCACATGGTCCTGCCGACGATTATTTCCCGTTGCCAGCGTTTTGACCTGCAACGGCTATCGACCCGACTGATTGCCGGTCGCCTGGCGGAAATTGCCGCGGCGGAACAGGTCAATATTTCTCCGTCGGCCATTGACGCCATTGCCCGCGCCGCCGATGGCGGAATGCGGGACGCGCAGTCGCTGCTGGACCAGATGATTGCCTTTTTCGGTTCTTCCGGCAGTGAGCAGATTTCCGAAGACCAGGTCTTGTCGCTGTTCGGTCTGACGGCGATAACCGAAGTCGAGAGTCTGGTACGGGCAATTTTCCGCAATGATCGCGGCGGCGTGGTAGCCAATATCTACACCTTGGCGGCTCGCGGCAAGAATCTGGAAACCTTATTCAACGATCTGCTGGATTTTTTGCGGGGTATCCAGTTGACGCAAATCCTCGCCAACCCGGAAACGGTATTGGAGACCGGGGCGGAAGCAGTGGCGCTGTTCCGACAGATGGCAACGCAGGTGACCCCGGATCAGATGCAGCGGCTGCTTGAAACTTTGGCCCCGGTCGGACGGACACTGCACGATGCCCTGAACAAACAGGTATATTTGGAAACCATTATTCTGAAGGCCATGCGCTATGCCCATTCGCTTCAGATTGACGATCTGATTGCCAGGCTGAACCAGATCCGCAATGCCGGAGAACTGGAAATTGTGAATCAACTGCCGGCCGCGTCCCCGGCGCCGGCGACGGTGATCGTTCCCGCACCGACAGTAATTCCAACCCCGACGCCGGAAAACGCGGCAACAACTCCGGTCGAAGTTTCGGGAATGACGCCGGAACCGCCGGAAAAAACTGCCGTTGTGGCAGACGGGAAAATTCCGGCGGAAGCCGAACCGGCTGAAACACCGGAACCGACGCCGGAAAACGCGGCGGAAAAGGCTGCGGACCAAGCTGAAACAGCACCCGCGGCAGAAACCGGAACGGCAACGGCGGAAGCCAAACCAGATGCGGCAGGAGAAACGGTTTATGATGTCGATCCCTATGTGGCGGACCCCATGCCTGGAACGCTGGATGAAGATGAGATTCCGATAGACGAATATTCTTACGCTTCCGATGACGAATTGGGTAACGCTGGCAACGCGGCCGGATCGGCGCCGGAAACCGATATTGAAATTGCCGCAGTAACCACAACGAATACGACTGATAACGATACTGCGGCAACCGCGACTGATTTGTGGCAGAAAATGACGGCGGCGGCGGAAGAGCGGCAGCTCTTGAAACCCGCACCGCGTTATTATATGCGGGAAGCGGTTCCCGAGTCCTGGCAGCGCGCGATTTTGACGGTGCTTTTCGATGCCGGGCAGGAGCAACTTCATGCCGATGAACTCAATCAGGAACTCCGTACTTTGCAGCAACTGCTGGTGGAAATCAGCGGTGATTGGTCGGCGACAGTTAAGATTGAAACCCGTAACGGGTTGAAAAAAGAGGGTTCGGGATCGAATGGCGGACCACGCCGTTTGCCCGAAGAATTACGTCAAACGGCGGAAGCCAATCCCTACGTTCAGGAAGTTCTCGACCTGTTCTCCGGGGAAATTGTCGATGTGCATGAAAAATAAAAGGTAACTTCCCCAAAGCATAGGTTTCCGCGGAAACGTTTATTGGCTCATGGTAAAAATTGCGGCGCCAAACGGCGGCATGAGGATGGACTTTTGCGCTTGAAAACCAATGGGTTGGAGATTTTCCAAAGCAACAAGGAGCAGTAAACCATGTTCGGAAACTTGGGCGGACTGGGCGATATCGCCAAATTGATGAGCCTGGCCAAAGATTTTCAGGGTAATATGAAGTCGATCCAGGAAGAGGTCGGCAAGCGGGAATTTATCGGCAACAGCGGCAACGGCATGGTCCAGGCGGTGGTTTCCGGTAAAATGGAAATCAAGAAACTTTCCATTCGCCCGGAAGCGTTGCAGCTTGGAGATGCGGAAACGGTGCAGGACCTGGTCACGGCAGCGGTCAACAATGCCCTGGCGGAAGCCAAAGCCGCCCTCAAGGGCAAACTGCAGGAAATGACCGGCGGCCTGGGTCTCGACCTGCCGGGAGTCTTTTAATCCGGCCGACCGGCGGCGTCACTTGCCGCCGCGACGGAGCACCGGACGGTATCGGGTGCGACCGCAAATCGGGCGGTCAGGGAGCGGAAATGAACGGAGCGGAATATCCGGAAGCATTGGAAGAGCTGATCGAGTTGCTGAAAAGCCTGCCCGGCATTGGCCGGCGCAGTGCCGAACGGCTGGCATTGGCTTTGTTACAGTGGCCGCCGGAAAAGTTGGCGGTATTCGGCGATCTGATGCGGGAATTACCGGTGCGTATTACCTTCTGCCCCGAGTGCGGCAATCTTGCCGCCGACGGCGGTCTTTGTCCGATCTGCCGTGCCCCGTCGCGTGATCGCAGTGTTATCTGTGTGGTGGAGCAGGCCACGCAAATCATCAATATTGAAAAAAGCGGGCTTTATCATGGCCTCTATCATGTTCTGGGCGGCAAACTGGCGCCGCTGGAGGGCAAAAATCCCGCCGATCTGAATCTGGAAACCCTGCCGCGCCGGATCGATGCCGGTCCGGTCGGCGAACTGGTTCTGGCCCTCAGTTCCGATGTGGAAGGCCGCGCAACCGCCGCTTATATTGCCGGAATGCTGGCCGGAAAGGGACTGAGGATCACCCGTTTGGCCAGTGGCCTGCCTGCCGGGTCGGATATTTCCTATGCCGACCCCGAAACCTTGGCGGCAGCATTTTCCGGCCGGATTGTACTGTAATTCACACCTCCTCCCGGCAAAAAAGAAATAAACCGGGAACAAAAATATTTCCGCCCGAATAAAAACACCACTGAAATCCTTAATCTTATACGTTGTTGTTCCATGAAATATCAACACCGCATATTACCCCATTTCCCGAACGGGATTTCCGGGATAAAAGCTCCGGAGCTGCCCCTTCTCCTTCATGTTGCCGATGTCTTTCCGTGACTTTTCAGCCCGCCGGAAAATGGCTTTGATCAACGGGAACGCTGTATCGTCCGTACAACCTCATCGTCGTTTAAGTTGTATGATCAGAAGGGATCACGCCTTTGCCCGTAAATTCATGTAAAGCCAAAGTCAAAATTCAGTTAAAAACCAAGAAAGAACTTGAAAATTCCCAATATAATTGTATTTTAAAGCCGATTTGACAGGAGCGGGGAAAAACGTAATCCTGCGGCGGGGAGAAAAATTGGAGTGGCTCCAGTAAAATATTTCCGCTGAATTAAGTGTGTACTTGATTAATATCTGCCCGTTAATTTCCGATGATAGTATAAATATTTGTGTGCGGTTGTGCCATATGGATCGACAGCATCAAAGCAGGATTAAAATATTCGGGAAGTGACGGGGCTGCGCATTGCCGGATTTTTACTTACTCAAAATTAGTATGGTAATAATTATGGAGATCTTTTCATGGGTGGCCAAATTAAGAAAGGCGAGATTAAACTTGCCCTGATTGGATTGGGTTATGTGGGATTGCCGCTGGCGGTAGAATTCGGCAAAAAATACGATACGGTCGGATTCGATGTCAAGAAAGAACGACTGGACATGTTGCGGCAAGGTATAGACGTAACGTTGGAAACATCTTCCGACGATTTGAAGCAGGCAAAACACCTGAAATATTCCCACCATGCTGATGATCTCAAGGACCGGGATATTTTCATTATAACTGTTCCTACTCCGGTAGACAAATACAATCGTCCCGATCTGACCCCGCTTTATCGCGCCAGTGAAACCGTCGGTAAGGTTATGAAGTGCGGTGCGATTGTCATCTACGAAAGCACGGTTTATCCCGGCTGTACCGAGGACGAGTGCGTCCCGGTACTGGAAAAATTCAGCGGGTTGAAATTCAACCGGGATTTTTTCTGCGGCTACAGCCCGGAACGTATCAATCCCGGCGACAAAGAACACACGCTAACCAAAATTTTGAAGATCACTTCCGGTTCTACTCCGGAAGTGGCCGAAACTGTCGATGCGCTTTACAATTCGATCCTGAAGAACGGCACGCATAAAGCCAGTTGCATGAAGGTTGCGGAAGCGGCCAAAGTCATTGAGAACTCTCAGCGGGATTTGAATATTGCCTTTGTCAACGAGTTGGCCAAGATTTTCCATTTGATCGGGATCGATACCAATGACGTTCTCGAAGCGGCGGGAACCAAGTGGAACTTTTTAAAATTCAAGCCGGGGTTGGTGGGAGGACACTGCATCGGCGTCGATCCATATTACCTGACCCACAAAGCACAAGCGCTGGGTTATCTGCCGGAAGTGATTCTTGCCGGACGCCGCATCAACGACGGCATGGGCAAATATATTGCCTCGGAAATCGTCAAGCTGATGATTAAAAAAGAGCAAAAAGTTTTTGGGGCTAAAGTGTTGCAACTGGGAATCACGTTTAAGGAAAACTGTCCAGACATCCGCAATTCCCATGCGGTTGACGTGGTGCGCGGCGTGGAAGAATTCGGCTGTAACGTAGATATTTATGACCCGTGGGCGGAACCGGATGAAATCGCGCATGAATATGATCTTTCTTCGATAAAAGATGCCCGAAAGTTGGCAGACAATCAATACGACGCCGTGATACTGGCGGTAGCACATCGGGATTTTGCCGATTTCGACTTCCGCTCGTTGATGAAAGCAAATGCCGTAGTATTCGACATCAAGGGAATGCTGCCACGTGAAACGGTAGACGGGAGACTGTAAAATGGAACGGACTGTGGGAAATGCCCGGATACTGGTAACGGGTGGAGCCGGGCTCATCGGTTCCAATCTGGTGGAAGTACTCCTGGCACAAAATAACGAAGTCGTGGTACTGGATAATTTTATGACCGGAAAGCGGGAGAATCTGGCCCCGTTCGCAGACAATCCGGCTTTTACCCTAATCGAAGGCGATATCCGGGACATGGCGATATGCCGGAAAGCTGTTGCCGGAATGGATTATGTTTTGCATGAAGCCGCACTGGGGTCGGTACCGCGTTCGATCAAGGATCCGATGACTTCGACCGAGGTAAATATTTCCGGATTTGTCAATATGCTTTTTGCCGCACAGGAAGCCAAGGTAAAACGTTTCGTTTACGCGGCCAGCTCATCTACTTACGGCGATAGTAAATCCCTGCCGAAAGTCGAGGACAAGATCGGAAAACCATTAAGTCCGTATGCCATCACCAAATATGTCGATGAATTATTCGCGGAAAACTTCAGCCGGACGTATGGAATTGAAACCATCGGGTTGCGTTATTTCAACGTATTCGGCCGGCGGCAGGATCCGTATGGTGCATATGCCGCGGTAATTCCCAAATTTGTGATGAGCTTGATGAAACATGAAAGTCCGCTCATCAATGGCGACGGGAATTATAGCCGGGATTTCACCTATGTTGACAATGTAATTCAAGCCAATCAGTTGGCACTGCTTGCGGATAAACCGGAAGCGATTAATACCGTTTATAACGTCGCATTCGGTGAGCGAACGACCCTGAATGAACTGTTTGAATACCTGCGGAGCAACCTGGCAAAACTAGATCCGGAAATCGGAAAGATTGAAGCGCAACACGGATCAAATCGTCAAGGCGATATTCCACACAGTCTTGCGTGCATCGACAAGGCACGCACCTTGCTCGGCTATGAGCCGTTGTTCGATATCAAGCGCGGCCTGGAACAGGCGACACGATGGTATTTCGACAACCTCTAAACTTTCGAAAAAACCTATGTTTAAAAACAAGACGCTTTTAATCACCGGGGGAACCGGCTCGTTGCGTTACGGCTCAATGCCAAATGCGCCATTCCCGACAGCGGGACCATCAGCGAGGAATCCAGCATGCTGAATTTACCCGCAGTCACGATTCGGCAAGCGCTGGAACGCCCGAAAGCAATGGATGCCGGAACCATTATTTTAACCGGACTCGATCCGGAGATCGTACTGGATTCCGTGGCTCGGTAATCGACGAATTCAAGCAAAAGGGTGGAGATTATGACCGGATTTGTCCCCGGAATATCAGATTCCCAATACCTCTTGTGGCGGGTGGGAAGGCTGATTTTGGGCATGGTCGGGATGGTCAATCGTTGACAAGGCGTTGAATTGAAAAATAAGCATCGGTTTAAACGCGGACGAGAATCGCAACCCATGAATTGAGTAATACATACGGTGATTGGCAAAGTTATAAAATTATACTGTTCGACGGTTGCCGGAGTAGTGCTGGGAATTTTTGTTTCCGTACTGAATACCAGAGTCCTGCCGCCGGCGCAATATGGCGATGTAAAATATGTCACCAATATCATCTCCTTTCTGGCCGGGTTTCTTCTGCTGGGATATTTTGTTTCCGGCTGTCGCCTGATCGCCATTGAAAGAAATCAGCTGGAGGTGCGGAAACTCAAAGGGGTCTTGGTGATCATTCTCGCGATCACGGCCGGGGTCATGATGCTGGCAATGGGAATATTTTCCGGCTGGAATTTTTTTCGGGGAAATAGTTCCATGGGGGGCATGTTTCTGATCGCACTGCCATTTTGCGCGGCCCCGCTTTTATTGAATTATATCAATACGGTGAGCCAGGGCGACAACCGTATCAACAGCATTGCCTTTGCGCGATTGTGCCCGTCCGGGCTATATCTTGTAGCCGCATTTATCGTTTACCGGATATGGGGCGCGACTCAGGCTCGCATGTTGGCCATGCTGCTTGGCGCAACGGTGGTAATCATCGTGCCAATGATCATTTTGGAGCGACCGTGCTTCAAGAATCTGCGGGAGAGCTTCCAGCAACTCAACGCGACAAACCGCAAATATGGGATACATGTCTATATGGGATCGATTTGCGGCGTTTCCCTGGGGTATCTGGCCGGAATTACTCTGGGATGGTTCAGTTCCGATAATACGGACGTGGGACTTTTTACCTTGGCTTTAGCCCTGGCTGGTCCCCTGGCCATGTTGCCTTCCATTGTTGGAACCGTCTTCTTCCAACGGTTTGCCCGCGAGGAACGCATCAGCAGAAAAGTAATAGTCAGCACGGTCTTGATCACGGTGGGAAGTTTGCTGGGATATGCAATTCTCATTCATCCCGTCGTATCCCTTCTTTACCATAAGAGTTATGCGGCGGTGTCCGGTTATGCGGCATGGCTGGCCATCGGGGCCAGTCTGAACGGATTGGGTGATATGTTCA
>JAQUZV010000057.1 GCA_028691155.1 Victivallales bacterium | reverse complement strand
GTTCTGAATCTCGCCGGGCCGCTCATCCCCGGCCAACGATTTGACCCCGCCGATCAGAGCATCGATCGCCTGCAACAAAATTTCCACATTCTGGGCGTTGAGTTCCGCCCGTCCGCCGCTCATGGCGTCAACAATGCATTCCGCCGCATAGCTGACCCGGGCCAGATCGGCAAGCCGCAGAATCCCGCACATGCCCGTAAAACCGTGCAACAGTCGCCCGGCTTCCGCCGCCAACTCGTTACGGGCGGCAACATCTTCCGTTTTGCCCAGACGCAACAGAACATCTTCCACCTGCCCCAGCAGTTCACCCCCGTCCAAAAGAAAATTGCCGTCGCGTTCCGCCAGCAACAAGGCTTTCAGGGTGTCATCCGGCCCGGTCGCCGCCGGTGCGTCGGGAGACTCGTGATCCCGATTCCCCTCGCCCTGGACCCGTCGATAAGCTTCCACCAGTTGTTTTACGGTCTCGTCTTTCATCTCTTCCGTTCCCGCATCGCTTCCGGTCGCCGAAACCAGTTCCAGCATCGCCCGAATGGCATCGATCGCCTGCAACTGCGTTTCCAGATAATAGGAAGTCATCCGCAGTTCGGGATTCTTCCGGAACTGATCCAACAGGGTTTCGGCATGGTGGGTTAACTGGGCGATATTTTCGAGGTTGAGGAAAGCGGCGGAACCTTTCATGGAATGAAACAGCCGGAAAATCTTATTGACCGTATCGATATCCACCGGTTCATTGCAGTCGGCCTTTTTTTCCATCTGGATAAAGAGCGGTTCGACATCGTCGATGAGTTCGGAACTCTCACTGATAAAGGATTCTATTAATTCCTGATCTTCCATATATCGGGGCCATTATATCCGCAAAATTAAATTGCCGTTATCATCGGTTTCATTACACATTAATATCGCGATATATTTTTTTCAAGTGGCCTCGCGGTTAATTCCCCGGCTTTTGCAACGTCCTCCTGCGTCATCGCCGGAATTTGCGGCAATCCGTCCGGATAAAAATGTCGGGATAATTCCTGCCGCAACAATTGCGCTTCGCGCTGCAATTCCGGCATCAGATCCAATGCCGCCGGAAAATCGGCCGTATGGATATTTTTTTCCATCTTCGTGGCAATCAAATGCAAACCCGTTCCGCCGATGGTGACCGCATCGCCTTTGAGAATATGAACCTGAAGCACCGCGCCACGATGATCATCACGTTCCAAACACGACTGCAACCGACCCATCCGCTGCGGCAAATCCGCCAGGAAACTATGCGTTACCGACCGGGCCAACTCTTCGTCTTCCATCATCTGTTCCATCATTCTCCGCCGATCGAAAACCGCAGGACCATTCGTCCGTACCGGTAATAATAACGTCGAATTGCCGACTTCCGATGGCCCGACCGCCTCCCGGCCGTCACCCGGCGACCGCGTTTTGCCGACCGGAGGCAATTGCTTCGACACCGTCCCCGATGCAGCCCCTCTTCGCTCCAAGTGAACCGTAAACCAGAATTCAGCTCCTTTTCCGGCCTCGGATTCGACGCCGATCCGCCCATGCATCAGCTCCACCAATTGGCGGGAAATGGCCAGTCCCAATCCCGAACCGCCGCGAGCCCGGGTCGCCGATCCGTCCACCTGGCTGAAGTTGGCAAACAACAACGACTGTTTTTCCCGCGGAATACCAATCCCGGTATCGCGAACCCGGAACCGCAATTCCGTCATCGCCCCGGTGTTTTTCACGGGAACGCATCCTATTTCCACTTCGCCGGCAAGCGTGAATTTGATGGCATTGCCCACCAGATTGACCAGCACCTGCCGCAATCTTTCCGGATCGCCGAAGTAATGCAACGGTGTTTCCGGCGCAATATTACAGCTTATTTTCAGACCCTTTTTCTGCGCCGCAACCGCCATGGACGCTGTAAGTTCCTCCACCAGCGGCAACAATTCGAACCCACTTTTTTCCAGCTTGAAGTTGCCGGATTCAATGCGGGAGATGTCCAGAATATCATTCAACAGATGAAGCAATGACACCCCGCTGCTCTGAACGATTTCGGCGCAACGTCGCTGTTCGTCGGACAACGGGGTTTCCAGCAGCAACCCGACCATCCCGATAATCCCGTTCATCGGCGTGCGAATCTCATGGCTCATATTGGCCAGGAACTGGCTCTTGGCAATACTGGCCGCTCCGGCCTTTTCGGCCATGGCATTGGACCGGACAATCTGGCGTTCCAACCGGGCATTGACCTCTTCGAGCTCCGCCTTGGAACGGCGCAACTCATCTTCCGCCAGTTTGCGCGCGGTAATATCGCTGGCCACCCCGAGAATCGCCGGACCGTCGTAACCGGGAAAACGGCACGGAATTTTCGTGGTCTGAAACCATCCCGTCGTACCGTCACTCCGGATAATGCGTTCTTCCGGCAGAAAAACCGGTTTCCCCCCGACAATAACCTCGCGATCCGTCTCCTCGTAAAACCGCAACAATTCGGGAAGAAAATTATAATCGCGATTGGAAGTACCGACCGCCGCGTCCGGGTCGCAATGCAACACTTCGGCCAGCGCCTTGTTGATCAGCAGATAACGTCCCTCCATATCCCGGACAAAAATGTAGTCCGGCGCCGTATCAATAATTTCACGCAAATGTATACTCTGCCGCTTCAACTGCACTTCCGCACGGCGGCGGGCCGAAACATCTTCGCTCAACCGACTGCTGAGCGCCACCAGTTCTTCCTGCCGTGCCGCCAGCTTCCGATTCAGACGCCGAAGTTGCCACGCCCAGATCCCGCCGGCACCGATTATAAGCAATAATATCACCGCCAGTTCGACGCAATCCCAACACCCCGTCGGCTCCTCTTCGCCGCCGCCATAACCGGTGACGGTAATCCGCCCTTGCCCCGGCGCCGAAGCAACCGGGACCGGCACGGAGACAGCCGGCAACCGGATCGGCACGGACAGTCCTATGGTCACAATAAGCACTTTTCCCCATGGATGAAAATATTTCATGATTTTTGCGGCAAGCCTCCGGCACACGGCCTCCGGACGCCGCGTTCCGGGAATGCGTCGGATAACATCTTCGATCTTTGCCACCACGCCCACCCTTTCGATACTTATTAACCGATGATCGAAAAACATATATTCTCTTATTATATTTTCCCGTTCCGTTTTTTCAACTTTTTTATCGCGCTAATTTCAAAAGTACATTCCGGCCGGACTTTTACCATTTGGCCCGACAACTGAAATTAACGCCGCTCAGACCGCAACAACGGAAAAAGGCATTTTTCACCGCCCGACGGCAATTACGGCAACCGGGCCTGACGGCAACAGGAAAAATGTGATATTCTATCCCTTATGCCATTGCGTTGCAATCGATGGCCAATCCGATCCGACCGTCCCCCTTTCAACCTTCAACGCCCATGTCGCCCCTTTGTTTCACCGACGGCGACAACCGTAATGAAGCAAAGACATGAAAGGCTTGCCGTCAATACCATTTTTTTCTGTTACAGAGGTGGAATTATCGTAAAAGCGTGTTAGTTTTAAACTGGTGAGATGAAATCAACATCGAACGGTTTTTTCATGCAGGCAACCAGATTAATACAACAATCATTTTCATTGTTGCTGGTCGGGGCGGGAATATTGCTCTGGCCCGGGTGCCGTTCGTCCGTGACATCGGAAAAACCGACCGTTTCGGCGGCGCCGCCGGCAACCCCGGTCGAGATTCCGCCGTCCCCTCCTAAAACAGTTGCGGTAAAACAGACGCCGCCACCGCCGCATCGGCCGATACCGCCGCCGCGCCCGGTGAACAATCAGGTCATTGCCGCGCCTCCACCTGGAAATGCCTTCGAAGATCCGGCTCAGCCGATGTTCTGCAATGCCATTACCGCCATCAACAGCAAAGGCGGTTTTCTGAATGAACACTCTTTTATCATGTCCTGGTATCTGATCGGACCGTTTCAATTCCGGTCGACGGCCGATCGTCCGGCGGGGCGGGCCATACACCATGAATTCATGTCCCCGGAAAAAATTCCGCCGCTCCATTCGTATGCCTGGCGTTTCTCCGGCGGCATTGGTGAAAAGAATCTCGGCGACATCGACCTCAACCGCATTTTCGGAACCGCCGCCTCCGATACCGCCGCTTATGCGGTGACGTTGCTGTGGGCGCCGGAGGAGCTGCACGAGTTGCAGTTGCTGACCGGCAGCGACGATTACATCAAAGTCTGGATCAACGGCCGTCTGGTGCACACCTATAATATGGCGGCACGCACGGGACGCATCGATCAGGACAAAGTGCCGTACGTCAGGTTGAACCAAGGTTATAATCTGATTGTCGTCAAGGTCGTCAACATCGACCGGGACTGGGATTTCTTTTTCCGTCTGGCCGACGGTGACGGCTCGCCCATCGAGTTCCACCAGCAGACCATTACCGGCGAGGAATGGGAAGATATCTGCCGGGAGATCGAAAGAAAATTGCTGGAGTAACCGCAAGATCATCGGCGGGTGCCGATTCCAAACCGGGGAAAAACCGGGGACGGTCACGCCACAGGGAAAAACCGGGGACGAGCGGGGAATAAAATCAAAATGTCATTCATCGTCTCAACCGCAATTTTGTTGTTTCTGGTCATGGATCCGTTCGGCAATATCCCTTTTTTTGTCGAAGAGCTGAAAGAGGTGCCGCCGGAACATCGCCGTACCACAATTTTCCGCGAAGCCGTAATTGCGCTGGGGGTACTGCTGTTGTTTCTGGTGGCGGGCGGACGGATTCTGGCCTGGCTGCAAATCAGTCGCGGTTCGCTGGGGATTGCCGGCGGCGTCATCCTGTTTCTGATTGCGATGCAAATGGTCTTCGGTTCCGCCATTGTCAATCAGAAGCACAGCGCCGATCCGTTTATTGTTCCTCTGGCCATTCCGATGATTGCCGGGCCCTCGGCAATTACCACGGTAATTCTGGTCAGCGGCAAATCCGGCGCTTCGCTGCTCTACGGCATTGCGGCCCTGGTTCTGGCCTGGCTGCCGACCACGCTGATCCTGATGTTTGCTCATCCCCTCGCCAAATGGCTGGGAAAGAAAGCAGTCGATGCCTCCGAATCGCTGATGGGGCTGCTGCTGACCGGAATTGCCGTCGAGATGCTGGTCAACGGCATCAAGGCCTCCTTCTTCCAGTAATTTCCCGTAACGGCAGCAGATTACCGCCCAGCGAAGCGGCAACCCAACGATAAATCCGTTCCCGTTCTTCCGGAGTATGCAGCGGCGGCAATGCCATCACCCGATCGAGTTCGCGCACCACCGCGGTCCCGAGTTCCCCGTAAATCCCGGCAATCAGGTTGGAAGAAGCCGTCGTCTTCGCGCCGTGACGCTGATACAAAGTCATGGCATTGATGCTCAATGACGCGGTGCGGGGATAACCGGAACACATCAGGTTCCACGGATCGCCGCCCTCCTCCTGATCGCCGGAATGACGAAAATCGGACCGGAGAATCACCGCGGGCAGATCGAGCATTTTGGCCGTGACGAATTCAACCACCGTGCCGGAGTCGAGGTCGGTTCCGTCGAAATTGAATACCGCCGCCCGGCACTCGAACAACAACCTGAAATCGTGATTGCGGATGGCCAAAGCACGTATTTCCGGCGGTTCGGTTTCCTGCGGCAGAACCGGTTCATAACGATCCCCGGCGGCCATGCGGATGCCGTCGGCCAGCAGTCGGTTGCCGATTAAGTGCTTGTGATCGAAAAGCTCACCGGCGAAATAGACTTTTTCTCCCATTTTTTCCCCTGGAATCACATTTTGCCCCTTACGAGAATGACCGCGTCGTCATGGCGCCGATACCGCCGCCACGCCGAGCGGCAATCAGAATTCGCGGGTGACGAATTCCGCCAGAGCCTCCCGCCAATGGGGCATGGGAGGCAAACCGGCCAGCCGCAACATCATCTTATCCAGCCGGGAGTTGACCGGGCGCGGCGCCGGACGCGGAAATTCCGCCGTCGTGCACGGCACCACCCGCTGCACCGTGCCCGTCAGCCGGAACAGTTCCTGCGCCAATTCATACCATGAGGCCTCGCCCTCGCAGGTCAGATGAAACGTCCCGACCAGTTCCGGATGCCACAACAGCAATTGCAGTTGCCGCGCCACCGCCGACGCCGACGTCGGGTTGCCCCGTTGGTCCGCCACCACCTTCAGCTCCGGCCGCGACCCGTCGGCCAGTTGCATCATGGTATGGACGAAACTCGGCCCGCCCGCGCCGTACAACCAGGAGATCCGGGCAATCAGATGGTTCGGACAATGCCGCCGGATCAGCTCTTCCCCCGCCCATTTGGTCCGGCCGTAAACCGTTCCGGCCCCCGGCGCGTCGAACTCGTGATAAGGGCGGTCGAGATCGCCGGCAAAGACATAATCGGTGGAAATCGCGATCAGCCGGACGTGATGCCGCCGGCAGGCCGCCGCCACGTTGCCGCTGCCGAACGCGTTGAGTTTATAGGCCAGTTCGCGTTCGGTTTCACATTTATCCACCGCCGTCATGGCGGCACAATGAACCACCGCATCGGGACAGTATTCCCCGACCACGGCATCGAAACCGGCGGCATCGGTAATATCGGCCTCCGGCAGATCCGTCGAAATTACGGTGAAATCGGACCATTCGGCGGCCAGCGTCCGCCCTAACATCCCGTTGCCTCCGGTCAACAATACTTTCATGACCAATACTCCTGCCGGTGGTAATCGAACAGTTCGGCCTCGGCCAGAGACGGGTTGCAGGTGTCCTTGGGCGACAGAATAAAACTATCCGCCCGCACCTGCCAGTCGATCCCCAACGCGGGATCGTCGAAGGCAATGCCGCGCTCGTGCGACGGCATATATTTATTGTCACACTTGTAGACGAAGATCACCGTTTCGCTCAATACGGCAAAACCATGGGCAAAGCCGCGCGGCACAAACATCTGCCGTTTGTTGTCCCCGGACAACTCCACCGCCACATACCGTCCGAAAGTGGGCGAGCCGCGGCGGATATCGACCGCCACATCCAACACCGCACCCGCAATCACCCGCACCAGTTTGGCCTGGGCATAGGGCGCCGCCTGGTAATGCAGTCCCCGGATCACGCCGAACCGCGACTTCGATTCATTGTCCTGAATGAAATCGACCTGGATTCCCGCCGCGGCAAAGCGGTCTCGATTCCAGGATTCGAAAAAATAGCCCCGGGCGTCGCCGAACAGTTGCGGCTCGACAATAACCACTCCCGGGAGTTCGGTTGCTGTTACTTTCATCTTCATTTCCCGTCAATAAGCCGGGCCAGATACTGCCCGTATTCCGTTTTCATCAGTGCGGCAATGCTTCGACGCACCTCGTCCTTGCTCATCCAGCCGTTTTCGTAGGCGATCTCCTGGAGGCAGGCCACCTGTAGTCCCTGCCGTGTTTCCACGGTATGGATGAAATTGGCGGCATCGAGCAAACTGGCGTAAGTACCGGTATCCAGCCAGGCAAAGCCGCGCCCCAATTTTTCCACCCGGAGCTCGCCGCGCTGGAGATAAGCATTGTTGACGCTGGTAATCTCCAGTTCGCCGCGCGATGAAGGTTTGATCCGCCGGGCAATCTCCACCACCTCATTATCATAAAAATAGAGTCCGGTCACGGCATAATGGGATTTCGGCCTTGCCGGTTTTTCCTCGATGGAAACCGCTTTGCCGGCGGCATCGAATTCCACTACCCCGAAACGTTCCGGATCGCAAACGTAGCAGCCGAAAACCGTCGCCCCCCGTTCCCGCTCCGCCGCCTGTCGCAACAGTCCGCTCAGATTGGCGCCGTAAAAGATATTATCGCCCAGAACCAACGCCACCGCATCGGAACCGATAAATTTTTCGCCGATGATAAACGCCTGGGCCAGACCGTCCGGCGACGGCTGCACCGCATAGCTCAACCGCACCCCGAAACCCGAGCCGTCACCCAGCAGCCGGATAAACCCGTCCTGATCTTCCGGTGTCGTAATCACCAATATTTCGCGGATTCCCGCCAACATCAAAACGCTGATCGGATAGTAAATCATCGGTTTGTCGTATACCGCCAGCAACTGTTTGGATACGCCGCAGGTAATCGGATGCAGCCGCGTCCCCGCCCCTCCGGCCAGAACAATGCCTTTCCTCATGCCCGCCGCTCTCCTTTCCCGAGCCGTTGCCCGGCATATTTTCCGGATCGGATCGGTTCCCACCACCATCGGTTGTCCAAATACCACTGCACGGTACGGCGGATGCCGGTATCGAAATTTTCCTCCGGCTGCCAGCCCAACTCCCGGCGCAGTTTATCGGCATCGATGGCATAGCGCAGATCGTGCCCCGGCCGGTCGGGCACAAAGGTGATCAGGTCGGCATAGGAACCGGCACCCCGCGACCGCACTTCATCGAGGATCCGGCAAATGGTCCGCACCACCTCCAGATTGGTCCGCTCGTTATGCCCGCCGATATTGTACGTCTCCCCGGGAACGCCCTGCCGGTTGATCAGCCACAGGGCTTTGGCATGGTCCTCCACATACAACCAGTCGCGAACGTTCTCACCCCGGCCATAAATCGGCAACGCCTTTCCGTCCAAGGCATTCAGAATCACCAGCGGAATCAGTTTTTCCGGAAACTGACAGGGTCCGTAGTTATTGGAACAATTACTCACCAGCACCGGCAATCCGAAAGTATGGCCCCAGGCGCGTACCAGATGATCGCTCCCCGCCTTGGCGGCCGAATAGGGCGATTGCGGATCATAGGGCGTAGTTTCGGTAAAATATCCGTCCGAACCGAGCGAACCGTATACTTCGTCGGTGGAAATATGCTGAAAACGGAAAGCCTGCCGCTCCGCTTCCGGCAACGTCCGCCAATAACCGGTGGCACAATGCAGCAGATTGGCGGTCCCCATCACATTGGTTTGAATGAAAGCCAACGGACTGTCAATCGAGCGGTCGACGTGGGTTTCCGCCGCCAGGTGCATGATGGCATCCGGCCGGAATTCCGCCAACAGCCGGGCCACGCCGACCGGATCGCAGATATCGAGTTGCGAAAAACGATAACGCGGCGAAGAGGCAACCTCCTTCAGACTATCAAGGTTGCCGGCATAGGTGAGTTTGTCCAGATTGCACACTTCGCACCCGGTCGCCCGAATCAGATATCGAATCAATGCCGACCCGATAAATCCCGCGCCGCCGGTGATCATGATTCTCTTCCCGCTCATACAATTTTCCTCTGAATAAATTTGGTGAAATAATAATACCCCGGATTCGGGCGATTGCAATCGTCCTACCGACGTTTGCCCCCGAAATCCCGGCCGCGACGAGGATCCCGCCACCGTCAATCGGCGTCGTGCCAGTAAAGGGCGCGGTGAGAGGAAAGCTTACCCGCTTCGATCATCCGCCGGTAAACCTTGCCGTCGATATCACGAGGACCGCCGGGTGGCGGCGAAACCGACGCCGAAGTCGATGGCGAAACCGGCGCCGAAGTCAATGGCGAAACCGACGCCGAAGTCGATGGCGAAACCGACGCCGAAGTCGATGGCGAAACCGACGCCGAATTAGGCGCCGATTTATCCCCGGTCGTGCCGCCAATGTCGGTGGTATGCAAGGCCGCGGCACAGCGGCGCCCCGACAAATTCAGGGCGGCGGTAATGCCCCGGGCGGAAAAGGTGGCTCCGGTCACGGCATCCCCGGAAAATCCCACGGCGCCGGTAAAAATATTATGTCCCAACAGTTCGGTTTTTTTCGCCATGACCCGTTGCAGAAACCGCGGCGTCTCCCGATTGTCCCCGACCACAAAATCCAGCAGCTTGCCCGTCGCATCAACCAGAATCGTCAGTCGAATCGGCCCGCCGTAACCGCGCACCTCCGGAGCAAACTGCCCCGAATCGATAATATATCCGACGCGCCGGCCCGAAGTCGAAACATCCAGCGCCGTCAGAGTATAGGTTTTCCCGTGAACCGCAAGCGACAGCGGCACCGCGGTCACCGGCGGCGAAAAATAATGCTTCAGCGGCAATGCCGACGCCAACGTCGTATCCCCCCGCAACGGCATTGCCGCCGGGACCAGGAAAACCACCGCGGTCAGTAAACCGGCACGGCACCGGGGCCGACGCCATAATCCGGAAATTCCCGCCAACAAAATACCGCCCGCCGTCAGCAGTCCCAACCCCCACAGCGCCGTTACCGGACCCAGCAACGGCAACAGCCCCCAGGCCATCAGCAGTCCTCCCGCCGCACCGCCGAGAGTGTCGCCGATTTCCAGCAGCCACGCC
>JAQUZV010000056.1 GCA_028691155.1 Victivallales bacterium | reverse complement strand
TTCGTGTTGCAACCGTCCCACTTCGGTAGTGACAGGATGATAACAGAAAATGCCATAGCGTTCGAACGGAATATCGTAATAACGCCGCGCCGCATCAAGCTCCGGCAACTGGTCGCCGAGGACGAGATCGATGTCCGGCGAGCCGATAACGAAAATATGATCCGGCTCTTCGCCCATCTGGATCAGGCGGCGGCGCGCCTCGGCGTTGGCCACAAAATGGATATGGGCCAGCTTGGAGACGGAATGCCGCAGCAGTTCGTCCACCGTCCCGGAAATCTCGCCGCCTTCGATATGAGCCACCAGAATATTGTTGAGTGCGCCGACAATGGCCCCGGCCAGCGTTTCAACCCGATCTCCATGCACCACAATCATATCCGGACGAAACTCACGGATATAGTGTCCCAGCCCGGTAATGGTATTGGCCAGAACAATATCCATATCGGAGCTGGTGTTGCGCATCTGGTTGAAATGGACAAAAACCGATTCGAAGCCGCATTTGCCGATTTCAAGATACGTCGAACCATAACGCTCGAGCATGTGCATGCCGGTGGCAAAAATGCGGCATTCGAATCCGGGCGTGTCGCGAACCACCCGCATCAGCGACTTCTGTTTGCCGAAGTCCGCCCGCGTCCCGGTCAGAAACAATATTCGCTTGACGCCGGTCGCGGCCATTCAGACAATATCCTTGCGTTTCAACTGCGTCCCGCCGGGAATGTCGGCGGCGGCGGTCCGGCCGAGCATCGCCTCGAACTCCGCCGCCGGAATGCCTCCGGCCGGACGTTTGACCCAGATATTATCCCGGGTCAGCGTTTCCCCCGTCCGAATCGGCCGCAGGGACACCACCGAGGCGCAAGCGAAATTGATGGTCGGCTGTTCCTGAGGCAGGATACTCTTGCCGCCACGGCGGGCCGCAAACAACGCTCTGGAACCTTCCAGCAGCCGACCGAGTTCTTCCGGAGTCATGGAAATGGCAATATCGGGACCGGGCCAGTCGCGGCTGGAAGTGAAATGTTTTTCCAGAATACTCGCCCCCAACGTGGTGGCGCCGAAACAGGCGTAAAGCCCGATACAGTGGTCGCTGTACCCGATCGGAACCCCGGGAAACGCCCGCCGCAGTTCGGTAATGGCATTCAGTCGCGTCAGGGCATAAGGCGTGGGATAGATCGACGTGCAATGCAACAGCGCAAACGGCACATGACGACGCACAAAAATCTTTACCGCCCGGTCGATCGACTTCAGATCGTTCATCCCCGTACTCATGATAACCGGCTTGCCGAACGAAGCAATGTGCTCCAGCAACGGATAATTGTTGCATTCGCCGGAGCCGATCTTATAAGCCACGACGCCGAAATTATTGAGCCGCTCCGCCGCCGCCCGGGAAAACGGCGTACACAGATAAATCAACCCCAGTTCTTCGGCATGGCGCTTGAGCTCGCGCTCTTCCGCTTCGGTCAGCGAACAGCGGCGCATGATCTCCCAGATGCTCTCCGAAGCGTTGCCGGGAATGGCCGACCGCGCCTCGACAGACATTTCATCGTCGATGATATGACATTGAAACTTGACGCATTCGCAGCCCTGTCGGGCGGCATCGTCAATCATGCGGACGGCCTTCTCCATGCTGCCTTCGTGATTGATCCCGATTTCGGCCACTACCAGCGGCGGATAGTCGGGCCCGATTTTTCTCCCGGCAATGTCGATGTAATTCATGGTCGGCTCGTCTCCTTTCGGGTTAACAGATATTCGATCAGCTCCAATTCCCATTGCGAATCGATCTGGAATGAACATTGTTCGGGCATGATATAGGCCCGGGTGCGGGGAACCCGCAAACTGCCGTATTGCCGCAGTTTGGCCGTGCGAACCAGATAAATGGCCCCGTTGTCGGCATAAGCCGGAGGCAGATTCTGGCGTCGAACCGCTTCCGAACCCGGCAAGGGCCGGTCCGGCAGATAACCGGTCAGAAATCCGTCGGCATCGATCCGGTTCATCAGCAACGGATGATTGTGAACGGCACAGACACTGACCACCCCGTCGCAGTCGCTTTCCCGCGCCAATCGAATGGCGGCGTCGATATCCGCGGCGGTTCGCAACGGTGAAGTAGGCTGCAACAGCAATAGGTAATCGGGATGATAATTTTCTTCCCGCGCCATGGTGTCGACGGCATGCATAATAACACTGTTGTGCGACGCGGTCGACGTGGCCAGTTCCTCCGGGCGCATGAACGGCACTTCCGCTCCCCAGGTCCGGGCCACGGCGGCAATCGCGTCGCTGTCGGTGGAGACAACAACCCGGTCGACCAGCGTCGCCGCGCGGGCCGCAGTCACGGTCCAGGCCAGAACCGGTTTTCCGGCCAGGGGCAAAATATTCTTGTTTTTCAGTCCGACCGATCCGCCCCTGGCGGTAATCAGTGCCATTACTTTCGATGCCATGGCTTCACCCATGCCGTTGCTATTTATCGTATCCTAATTCCGATCGTCAAAAATTCTTCGCAGATTTTCGGCCAACTCCCGCGGCGACCTCGTCCCGCTCGAACGATGGTGCTTCCACCTAGCGCAACAACATTCCGGCACCAAGCAGCAGCAGCAACGTTTCGAAGACATATCCGGCACTGCCGATCACCACTCCGGTCACGCCTCCGGTACGACGAAAGAAAACATGCAATCCCCACGCCGCCGCCGCCGCAACCGCCAGCGCCACCAGTACGGCCCACCAGGAACAGCAACCGAAAATCAGTGCCGCCACACCGGCGACAATCCACAAAATCCGGCTGCCGAACGGACCGGGATCGACAATCTTCTCCCCACTGCTCAGCGACGGAAGAAACGCCAGTTGTGCCTGTAACGCATAGCTCAGAACGAACACCACCCCGAACCAGGCCGTGCAATGATACGCATACAACATGCCCAGACTGCCGCCGCGCAGGAACAACAGGAAAAACATGCTCATCAGCCCGACCGGCGAACGCGTGACGCGAATATCGCTTTCCGTCGTGAAGATGCTGCGGGACAATCCCTCTCCGCCCAACAGCTTTTCCATAAAACTGCTGCTGGAGGACAAGCCGGTTCCGCCCCCCAGAATTTCCAGGAAAAACACGGCCAGGACCCCAAACAGCATTCCGGCCGCAATCCGCCCCGGCAGAATCCCGGCCACCGCGCCGAGAATGACCAGTCCAAGCCAGACCATAACCCCAAACAGCGGAAACACCGCCGCCAGATAAAATGTCAGCGTCCGCCGTTGCAACCGCACCCCGTCGAGCGCAAAATCCGGAACCGGGATTTCCCACAACAGCGACCAGACTTCCCGCAAAGCGCACAACAGATATTGCATATACATGGTTCTTCTCCCGGGAGTTATTGCTTCCCCACAACCTGCTCCGGCGCGGTTGCCATCATGCCTTCCGCTGCCATTATCTCGTAATATTTCCGCTCCATGATGTCATG
Source organism: Victivallales bacterium (assembly GCA_028691155.1). Taxonomy (GTDB): domain Bacteria; phylum Verrucomicrobiota; class Lentisphaeria; order Victivallales; family SZUA-371; genus SZUA-371. The sequence continues at coordinate 6,908 of JAQUZV010000056.1, read as the reverse complement.
AACGTAATCGGCCAACTCTTTTCGCGAACGCCCTTCCGAATAAATCAGCGGCATGATATGGATTTCCGCTCTGATCTCCGGATAGCCCATAATCCGCCACGCATGCGGCAACAACTCCTGCGTTCCATGCCAGGCCACCGTCTTTCCGTCCGGCATCGGGCCGAACACCGTAATGATCGGCATAATCGGCAGATTGGTTTCGGCAATAGCCGCAAACGGCGTCGATTTGAACGGCAACAGTCCGGAACGGCCGTCGCTGCTGGTTCCTTCCGGATAGATAATCAGCGGAATATGGTGTTCCATCGTGGCAATGAATTCTTCCAGCAACTCCTTGGATTTCTGTTTGTTGCTGCGGTCGACCCAGACCGGACGGCTGATGCCCAGATACCAACCCAGAAACGGCCATGACCGGATATCCGATTTCGGCGAAAAACGCAACGGAAACACCGCCGCATGGGTGATAATGTCCAGATACCCCTGATGGTTGGAAACAATCAAACCGCCCCGAAACGCATGCGGATCACCAAACACTTTGATCTTCAGATGAAGAATCTTCGCAATCCCCCGTCCCCAGATTCTGGCACAGAACCCGACGCGACGGATGCTGTTCCATCCCCCCAGCTTGAACGGCAGGGAAATCAGCCCGATCACCGGCAGCCAGCACAACAGCAGCACCAGGCGGAAAATACGACGCACCAAGACCATGATTATTCCTTTCCCCGAATTCCGTCCTTCTCCTTATGCCGTGAAAAAATGCCGCCAGTATCGTTCCGGCATCTTTCTGGTATCCAGCAGGATCATGAAATCAATCGTACCGAATTCGTTATCCATGGCCGGCTCACCACAAATCGTCGTTCCCAGGCGCAAATATCCCTTGAACAGCGGCGGAATCTCCTTGTGCAGTTGCAGCGGGACCCGCAACCAGGCGTCGATCTCTTCCCGCGGCGGCAACGGCAGAATAAACTGCGGATGGGGAATTCCGCTCAACTCTTCGGAATTCAGGTTTTTCTTCTGAAAATATTCATACAAAGCCCAGCCGACCGCCGGATCGGTATTTTCCAGACTCACACAACCCAGCAGGTAGCGGATATTCGTCTGATTCACCACTTCGGCAATCCCGGCCCACAACAACGCCACCACCGCGCCGTTGCGGTATTCCGGCGAAACGCAGGAACGCCCCACTTCCAGGCAGTCGTCCATGATCCGATCCAGCCCGTGCAGTTCGTATTCCCGCGACGAGTACAATCCCAGAGCGCTCCGGGCCACCACCCCGAAATGCATCCGATAAGTGCCGACGGCTTCGCCGGTGTTTTTATCGAAAATAATCAGGTGAATGCAATGTTCGTCGAATTCGTCACGGTCGATACCGGCCGACAACGCCGTTTCCAACCCTTTCCCCTGTTCCAGGTTGAAGACCCGATAACGCAGTTTCTGGGCTTTCTTTATTTCATCATCTGTTTCCGCGAACTTGATCACAAACTGATCCCGTTCGGCAATAACGGCGTTGGAAAACAGTTTTTTCCGTAGTAAATTTAAATCCACTTTAAAACCTATTTACTGTAATCAGAATCGTGCTCCCTGCCGGACTCCCCGGGCCCTTTCTCAAAATGCCAACCGGCAACTTAATGAAATTTATAAGGAATCGGTAAAATTGCAAAATATTTCCGGTGGAAAAAGCACAAAAAATAGCGGTTCCGTCTCCTTATCACACCAATCGCCAACCGGATCCCCCGGGGGGCCGCGGTAAATGATCGCTTCCCGGCCCCATCCCGCCGGTTGACAAAAACCTCCGAAGGCAAAACCATCGGGAAAACCGCCACCGGAATGCGGCAGTCATCCCGACTCAACCCGCAGGGAGAACCAAACCATGAATATTGCCGATTTCGATATCAATCTGGTGGAGAAAGCGTTTCTGGCCGTGGTGGCCGAGCAGTTGGAAATGATCATCGATCATGATATTTTTGCCGGCGGAACACCGTTGGGATACGACGGCGTCGCCGTCCGGGTCGTGGGTGAAAAAATCGCGCCGCAACCCCATCGCCCGTCCTTCTGTCTGGAAGTTCAGATCAAAGGAACCAACCGCCGCGAGGTACTGGCCCGAACCTTCAATCTGGCCAAACATTTCCCCGCCGCCGGAATTTCCGCCTCCGCGGACGGCGATACCGTCCTGTTCCACCGCATCGACAAAAACCGTCTGGAGATGGCGACCGTCACCGACAATGGCCGCGTCAAACACCTCGGCCGCCTCGAACTCACCGCAACCATATGACCCGTCCGCAACGGATAACAGGCAACCGACGGCATAACCTGAACCACCGCCATCAGATCATTGCGGTGTCGAAATTGAAGACGGCCACCGTTTTTTCATGGCGGTCGGCGGCGGACCAATCGTAAAAGTCGTAAGTCCCGGGCACATGCGGCAAATCGACAACCGGACCCGGCCGCACATAGGTCAGCCCGGCCTCGGGATCGTAGTTGACGTGAAACTTCATGCCGCGGCTGTCATGAATCTCCCCCTCGACCGCAATTTTGGCCCGCGTCACCAACAGCACCGGGCGGCCGTAACGGTAAATTTCCACCGGCAACGGGGAATGGTCGCGCAATGCTTCCAACGCCGGCCGCTCCAGTTCCACATGCCCCTGAACCCGATCGACCCCGTAAACGGCCAGTTCCGCCGCCGCCAGCGAATTGCAGACCGGCAGCGACAGGGACGCCGTCAGCGTCAACCCCTCGTAAGACCGCAGCAACGGCAACGCATACGGCGCGGTAATTCGAAAGCGGCGAATGCCGTCTTTCACCGCCTGCGCAATCAGTTTTTGCAATACCGCCAAGCGCGGTTCCGGACAGAACTCCGGCAAAACAGCCTCGACCGCATGTCGGTCAAGGTGAAAAATCGCCATCGCCTGAATTTCCCGCCGCGCGGTCGGATGCGGCCCATGCGGGCGAACGGCAATCGTAGGCGGAGCATCTTCCGGCACCGGCGAGGCCGGAACCATGGCGGCATAATCGCGCTGAAAACGAATCATTGCCGCCGTTTTTTCTTTCGGGTCCGGGAGCGCGGGCAAATGCCCGGCGGCAAAAGCCCAGAAATCGCGCCGCAGTTGTTTCAGTTCACCGGCGGGGAGAAAGTAGTTGCCGTCGATGGCAACAACAACGTTTCCGGCGGTCCAGGCCTCCGGACTGCCGGCGGCAAAAGCATTCCGCACCATTTCCGGCTCCAACGGATGTTTGGCGGCCGGAGCCGGGTTGATGTCCCGACGCCAGCTCAAAGCTCCCGCCTGAACGGTAATGGCGACGGCGGAAACGGCAATATCCAGATCGATCCGGCGGCGCGGCGACGGCAATGCCGCCGCCCGGGCGGTATAACTGTCATGACTGCTGCCGGTCTTGAACACCAGACCACGCGAATCGACCGGTTTGTCACAGCAGATGAATCCCGTAGCGCCGGGAGCGAGCTTGCTTACGCCCCGGTCGCGGCAATACAATCGGGTGACGGTCAGGGCCGGCCCCTCTTCGCCGCTGGGCGGCTGCACCCGAATGCGGTCGCCGAGATAAAGCGGTTTCCCCACCTTGACGTCAAACCCGCCCGGACGAATGCCGGTAACCTTGCCGCATAACAATCCCGCCGTACCCAGCGAAGCATAATCGACCATCGCCCCCGACTTTTCCCCGTCGTAATAACCGTGCGACCATTTGCGTCCGAAACTCCGGGCAATCCGATTGCGCGCTTCTCCCAGCAGTTTCCGGTCGGGTTCGCCGGGCGCGTCGAGCAGTTGCCGATAGGCGGCAACCACATTATAAACGTAGTCGGGCTGGCGCAACCGCCCTTCGATTTTCAGCGACCGGACCCCGGAGGCTTTGATGGGCCCCATCAGATCGGCGGTAAACAAATCGTTGGTGGAAAAAAAGAACCCGTTGCCGTCCCGCCCGAAAAAGCGCCGGCGGCAGGGCTGCTTGCAGCGACCGCGGTTGCCGCTGTGCCCGCCGTGCCAGGAAGAAAACAGACATTTGCCCGCCAGCGAACAGCACAAGGCACCGTGAATGAACATCTCCAGCTCCACCGGGGTATTTTCCGCCAGCGTCCGCAACTCGTCCAGAGTAATCTGACGTTCGAGAATCACACGCCGGAACCCCATGGCCGCCGCCAGTTCGAGTCCGGCGGAATTGTGGAATCCCATCTGGGTGGAGGCATGCAGCGGCAACGCCGGAAAATATTCCCGCGCCAGCCGTAAAATCCCCAGATCCTGAATGATCAACGCATCGGGTCCGACAGCGTTAAGCTCGGCCAGCAACGCCGCCGCCTCCGCCAGTTCCGTCTCCTTGACCAGCGTATTGAAAGTAACGTAAACCTTTTTGCGATGCTTGTGGGCATAAGCAATGAGCCGGCCCATCTCGTCCGAAGAAAAATTTTCGCTGCGTTCGCGGGCATTGAACTGCCGCAGTCCGGCGTAAACGGCGTCGGCGCCGGCATCGAACGCGGCCAGGGCGGCGGCCATATTACCGGCCGGAGCCAATAATTCCGGCACCGTGTCATTCATGATCCGAAGGTTCCCCTGTAATTCGCCGCTTCATCTCTGGAATATTCCCTGTCGCCGTCATCCGGCATTGTTTATCGCCCGCCGTCCACCGCTACATGGCGGCGGGAACCCCGATCGTCAGGGTGTTGAGTCCGTCGGTCAGCAGATCGCGGATCCGGAAGCACAACTGCATCCGGGCCTGCCGGAGCGCATCGTCCTCGGCACTGAGCACCGGACATTCCCGATAAAAGCGGTTGAACGCCTTGGCCAGATCGAGCAGATAACCGACCAGCACCGAACAGTCCATCTTTTCCGCCGCCTCCGCCAACGTCGCCGGATAAAACGAAGCCATGATCGACAACGCTTTTTCTTCCGGCGCGGCCAGCAGTTCCCAGTTGACATCGTCCGAAATGACAAGACCTTTCTCCGCCGCTTTGGCCGCGATGGAATTGATTCTGGCACCGGCATACTGCACATAGGGACCGGTGTCGCCCTCGAATTTCAGCGACGCCTGCGGATCGAACATCATCGTGGTCTTGGGATTGAACTTGAGCAGCATGAATTTCAGCGCGCCCATGCCGATAATTTCGGCGCGTTCGTCCAGATCGGCCGGGATTTCATCCCCGCAACGTTCCAGCGTGGCGGCCCGGGCAAGCGCCGCCATTTCCGCAAACAGATCGTCGGCGTCGACCACAGTGCCTTCGCGACTTTTCATTTTCCCGGAGGGCAGATTGACCATGCCGTAGGCCAGATGATAGAGGTTGTCCGCCCAGGAAAAACCCATCCGACGCAGAATTTCGAACAGCATTTTGAAGTGATGAATCTGCTCGTCCCCCACGACCCAGATCTGGGTGTCGGGATGATAATCGTTATATTTGCGGATGGTGGTGCCGATATCCTGAGTAATGTAGACGCTGGTACCGTCGGAACGGAGCACGACCTTCTGGCCCAGTTTGCCGAGATCGGCAATAATCGCCCCGTCGTCGCGCCGGGAAAAGACCCCGCGGGCCAGGCCGTCGAGAATGTTGTCTTTGCCGAGCAGATAGGTTTCGCTTTCAAGATAGGTGTGAGCAAATTTCACCCCCATCCGGGCATAGGTCTGGGCAAAACCGGCAAATACCCAGGAATTCATCAGCTGCCAGAGTTCGCGCACGACGGGCACCCCGGCTTCCCAGTCCTGAAGCATCTTCTGGGTGGCGGCGCCGAGTTCGGTTTCGAGGAACAAATCTTCGTCGCTCCGGTCGGCAAGCTCCGGCCGGGCCTGCGTCAACGCGTCGAGCTGCCGCTTGAGTTCCGTATTGAAACGGACATAATATTTTCCCACCAGATGGTCGCCCTTGATTCCGCTGGACGCCGGGGTTTCACCCTCGCCGAAGCGCTGATAGGCAATCATCGACTTACAGATGTGAATGCCGCGGTCGTTGACCAGATTGATCGGAATCACCTCGTGCCCGACCCGTTGCAGCAACGCCGCCAGCGACATGCCCAGAGTATTGTTGCGGACATGCCCGAGATGCTGGGGCTTGTTGGTGTTGGGCGCGGAATATTCGATCAGAATCCGGCGCCGCCGGGCGGCTGGAACAATGGTCGCACCGAGAATACGATTCGGATCGGCAACCGTATCGCGATGGACCGCGCCCGGACGCAACGTGATATTGACGAAGGCCTTGACCGCTTCCGCCGTCTCCACATCGTCGTGACCGGCGAGAAACGCCGCCACTTCCCGCGCCATCGCGTCCGGGGCCTGGCGGAAAAGCCGGGCAAAGCGGAAACAGTTGATGGTCAGGTCGCCGGACATGTTGCCCGGACATTTATCCCCGACGACCTGCCACGCGGCGGGAAACGAAACGGCGGGATATTGCTGTTGCAGAAATGACGAAAGATCGCTGACGCACTTGAAATTCATAATCGTATTCTTTTTGACTTCGGTTAATGGGCGTTGGTTATAACGTGGTCCGCACCACCGTGGTTTCTTCTTCGGCATCCAATTCAATCCAGTAGGCCCCGAATGTGGCGGGGATGAAGCAGGTGGAACCGGCCGGCACCTGAGTCCGGCAATTTTCGTTGCCGACGGTCACCGGATGATTGACCGGAGTAACCAGATGGCAACTGCCTAATTCGTAAGTGCTGTCGCGCCAGGTTTCCACCAGGCGCAGATCGTCCACATGGAAGAAAGGACAGTGTTTGATGATCGGAAATTTGCGGTTGTGGGCCACATTGTCCGACACCCCGGAAATCCGGCTGGGCGTGCGGTCGATAAAATGGATCGACTTAAGCGCTTTCTGAAGATGGAGTTCCCGCGGCCGGCCGTTGCTGTCAACCCGTCCCCAGTCACTGACGCGAAAAGTGGTATCGCTGTTCTGCTGGATTTCCAGCAGCAGATTGCCGGCG
>JAQUZV010000055.1 GCA_028691155.1 Victivallales bacterium | reverse complement strand
GGCTCCCTCAGCGAAACCGGCCGGGGACACGGCACCGATAAGGCCGTCGCCGCCGGGCTGCTGGGCATGAAACCGGAAAGTTGCGATCCCGACCGGGTGCTGGCCCTGTTGCCGGATGCGTCGGCCACGTATCGGTTTGGTCCGGACGGGCAAACCATTTCCTTCAGTGCCGACGATTTCATTTTCGCGCCCCGCACCGAAGGATTGAAATTCCAAAACACCATTCGCTTCGAACTGACCGACCGCGCCGGAGCCACCGTTTTTTCCCGTACCTATTATTCCATCGGCGGCGGCTTCATCCTCTGCGAAGGCGAAAGCGAGCCGGAACCTGGCATTCCCCCCTACCTTTATGCCAACATGCGACAGTTCCGTCATACGGTCGTCTCGACCGGACTGGAACCGGTGGAAATCATCCGCCGCAACGAACAGGCCTTGAGCGGCCTCACCGGGGAGGAAATCGACCGCCGCCTCGACCGGATTATCGCCGTCATGACCGGTTCCGTGACCAACGGACTGTGTACCGTCGGCGTCCTGCCGGGCAGCATCGGTCTGCAACGCAAGGCCAAAGATCTCTATGTCCGGGCGCTGGACACGATCACCTCCCTCGACCGCTATATTCTGATGATGAACGCCTTCGCCATGGCGGCCTCGGAGGAAAACGCCGCCGGACGCCTGGTGGTCACCGCGCCCACCTCCGGGGCATCCGGGGTCATTCCCGGCATCATCCGCTTTCTTCAGGAGCAGCAGGCCGTGGAACCGGAGCAGTTGCGCGACGGACTGCTGATCGCCGCGCTGATCGCCTTCATCGCCAAACACAATGCCAGTATCTCCGGTGCGGAGGTCGGCTGCCAGGGCGAAGTCGGCGTGGCCAGCGCCATGGCGGCGGCCATGCTGGCCCAGATCAACGGCTGTACCATCAATGTGATCGAAAACGCCGCCGAATCGGCGCTGGAACATCATCTCGGGTTGACCTGCGATCCCATCGGCGGTTACGTTCAGATCCCCTGTATCGAACGCAACGCGGTCGGAGCGGTCACTGCCTACAACGCCTACCTGCTGGCTTCCGGAGGCAATCCCAACAAACACAAGCTCAGCTTCGACGAGGTGATCGAAGCCATGCTGGAAACCGGTAAAGACATGTCGCCATCCTACAAAGAAACGTCCCGCGGCGGGCTGGCGGCCTGTTCGGTCAGTTGTTTCCGTCACTGCTGAAATGAAAAATAGCCGGCCGCGACCCGGCCGCAAAACAACAAATAAATACTAAGCTGTTTTTTTTAACCAAAAATTGTCGCTGCCGATTTGCGAAAAATGACTTTTGGTAATATTTTAGGCGCGAAAAAAATACCCGCAAACGAAGGTAAAGCTTTATCCCGCTGGAGAGGAGCGGATTAAGCACAAAAAAACGCGATCGGGGGAAAGAAAAAAATGGCGAAAAAAAAGTCGCAGTTGCAAATAGTGGCGGAATTCATTCCGTTATGGCTGATTTACCATTTCATGCGGCGTCTGAAACTGCGGACCGCATACCGGATCAGCCGGAAACTGGCCGTATTGCTGTTCCGGTTCGATGGGCGTCACCGCCGCCGGACCATCGCTCATCTGCTTCATGCCGGGGTGACTTCCGATCCCCGTGAAGCCGAGGCGACGGCGCGCCTGGTTTTCATCAATTTTGCCAAAACCATGGTCGAAATCTGTAAAATCGACCAATTGTTCCAATTGGACAAAATACGGATCACCGGCAACGAGGAAACCAAAAATCTGGTCGGGCCGGGCACCGGACGCAACGTCATCATCGTCACCGCCCACTACGGCAACTGGGAACTGGCCGGCAAACTGTGGTCCACCATGACCGGAATCCCCATCGTTTCGGTGATGCGCCGGTACGACAATCCCCTGATCGGCAAATATATTGTGCAGCAACGGGAGTGCCCGACCCATCACTGCGTCCCCAAGGACGGCAGCATCAAAGCGATGTTGAAGGCACTCCGCGACGGCAACAATATCGCCATCCTGGCCGATCAGCACGCCACCCATAAAGAGGGCGTGGAAACCGTATTCTTCCAACAACCCTGCCGGACCCACAGCTCCCCGGCCCTGCTGCACCTGAAAACCGGAGTGCCGATCATGCCGGCCATCACCCGCCGCATCGATGACGAATTCCGTTTCGAAGTAATTCTCGGACAACTGATCCAACATCCGCCCACGGCGGACAAAGAAGCCGATATCCGGGCCATAGCCCAACAATACACCGCCGAACTGGAGCAACTGATCCGCCGGGAGCCGGAACAGTGGTTATGGACGCACCGCCGCTGGCTCAACATCAACCGGCGCGGCACAACGCCGCCGTCGCTATCCGAAACGTCGGCAGAATAAAAAAGCCCCGCCGCCGGGACAACTAAACCCGGACGACGGAGCAATAATGCAACCGGCAGAGCAACGGCAGGCGGCAACGTTTTCCGCAACCGTCTCTCAACCCGGCATCAATAATTCCGATCGGCGTATTCGACCCAGCCGCCGGCTTTTACCAGGCACTTGTCGAAATCGGCAATCTTCACCGGAATACAGTCCTTCTGGTCACCGGCGGCAATCTTGACCACGCCCTTGTCGACATCGACTTCGATCTCGCAATCCCGGTCAGCGTATTGATCGAACAGATAGGCGATCTGATCGGGAGCCATTTCAATGGCCATCATGCCGCAGTTGTACATGTTCTGCCGGAAAATCCGGGCGAAATTCTCGGCGATCACCACGTTGATGCCGTTGACTTCCAGCGCCCAGGGGGCATGTTCGCGGGACGAACCGCAACCGAAATTGGCGCGGGTCACGATTACCGCCTTGCCGCCGATGTCGGTCCGCGGGTTGAAGCCGGAAATTTCCAGATCCTCGAGCAGATAGGGCTTGAGCGCCGCCTTGGAGCTCTCGGTCAGATACTTGGCCGGAATGATCTCGTCGGTATTGATATCGGAACGGTCCAAAAATAATGCTTTGCCTTTGAAATTCTTCATTTTACCATTTCCTCAGTATGCAGAATTAACCCTTGAACAGCGGAGAATTGACGATCTTGCCGGCAATGGCCGTCGCCGCCGCCGTCGCCGGACTCATCAGATGCACCGTGCCGCCCTTACCCATCCGACCGGTAAAATTCCGGTTGGTGGTGGACGCGCACACTTCGCCGTTGGCCAACACGCCGTTGCTCATGCCGAGGCACGCGCCGCAGGTCGGATTGGTCACACAGAACCCGGCATCCTGAAAGATCTGGATCAGTCCTTCTTCCAGCGCCCGGGAGAAAATCGCCGGGGTCGCCGGAGAAACAATGCCGCGCAGGCTGTCGCTGATCTTCTGTCCCTTGATAATCCCGGCGGCAATGCGCAGGTCTTCGATCCGCCCATTGGTACAGGAACCGATATAGACCTGATCCACCGGCGTACCGGTCATTTCCCGCACCGTTTTGACCTGATCGGGCTTGTTGCCGTAAGTCACCATCGGTTCGAGGTCGGACAAATCATATTCGCGTACCGCCGCATATTCGGCGTCCGGATCGGAAACCCACTGCCGGTATTCCGCCAGCGCCGCTTCCTTGGAGGCGAATTCTTCCTTGATGAACGGCCAGAGATATTCCACCGTGGTCATATCCGGATAGCAGACCCCGCAGGTGCCGCCAGCTTCAATGGCCATATTGCACAGCGTCATCCGCGCTTCCATGCTCATGGTGTCAATGATCGGACCGGTGAATTCCATCACCATATTGGTGGCGCCGTTCACGGTCAGTTCGCGGATGAGGAACAGAATTACGTCTTTGGAGTAAACGCCGGCGGGCAACGTCCCCTTGAGCACAAACTTCATCATCTTGGGTTCTTTAAAGGTGCAGACCCCTTTGAGAATGCCGACTTCGAGGTCGGTGGAGCCGACTCCGGCGGCAAACGCCCCGAACGCGCCGTGCGTACAGGTGTGCGAATCGCCCATGATGACGGTGTAACCCGGACGGACAAAGCCCTTTTCCGGAAAAATCGCGTGGCAGACGCCATTGCGGCCGATATCGAAGAAATCTTTGATGCCGTGCCGCCGGGCCCAGTCGCGCAGACTCTTGCCCTGCTCGGCCGTTTTGGAGTCCTTGGCCGGAGTGACGTGATCGATTACCGCCTTGATTTTGGTCGGATCGAAAACCCGGTCCTTGCCACGGGCCACCAGATCGTTAATGGCAATCGGCGTGGTAATTTCGTGGCAGAATACGGCATCGAGCCGAAGAACGTTGATCTCGTCGCCGAACGGCTTATTGACGAGATGACGATCGAAAATTTTCTGAGCCAATGTTTTTCCCATCATTTCATTCCTTATGCTTGATTATTCCTGCCGCGCGACGACGTACCGCATCGCCGCCGCACGGATTGTTTCCATCTTTCACTTTCTCTTTCACTTTCACTTCCACCCCGACGCCACGGCGGCGGCGTCGGTTGCAGCACAATCGTAATATATACCCGTTCCCCGCACTATTGCCACAATTTCGGCGGGGTAATCACCCAAAATGCCTCCAAAGCCTTATCCCCGCAATTGCGGAATTTGTGCGGCGTATCCGAAGCAAACGAAATGGTGTCGCCGGCCTTCAGTTTCAGCACCTGCCGGCCGATATGCAGTTCCCCGCATCCGGAAATAATGGTCCCCAGCTCGCGCCCACGATGACCGTAAACGTCGCTGCCGCTCTCGCAGCCCGGCGCCACGGCCATATAATAGGCTTCGATGCCGTGTTCATGATCTTCCATATCCGGCATTCGCGACAACAGTTCCAACGTCACGCCGTGCTGAATCAGCTTCCGCCGTTCCTGACGGTGCACCACATGCAACGTCTGCTCCCGGCGCAGATCGCCGAACAGATAATCCATATCGACATGCAGAATTTCCGCCAGAGTCAACAACGTATCGATCGCCGGGGAAATACGGTCCCGCTCGATCTGCGAAATCAGACTTTCGCTGACCCCGGCCCTAGCCGCCACCTCCTTCATGGTCATTCCGGCCCGCCGCCGCACCTGACGCAACTTATCGCCAAACCGATACTTCATCCGCTTCCAACTCGTTCTTAATTTAAAATCAAGTTACTTTATTATAATTAAAGTTAAATTATGAAAAAAATCAAGTCCGGTTCCGAAAAAAATCTCTTTTTAATCATCGGGAAGGCGGCAAACGGCAACCTGCCGGTCAGCAACACTCTTCCAGAAAAAGTTCCAGCACGAGGAGGGAAAACAGCGGATAACTGTGATCCGCCTTGCCTTTACGGTGTTCGCGCAACAGGTTTTCCACAGCGCGCCGCTGCAGAAATCCGGCTCGAACCGCCTGTCCCTCCAGCAACCGTTCCGAAGCGACCGCATACCACCGGTCACGAAACCATTGCGCCAGGGGCACGCCGAATCCGGCCTTGCTCCGGGTCGCCAGTTCCGGCGGCAAAAAGCGCTGGAAGGCTTCATGCACGATATGCTTGCGCCGATTGAAATGCTGTTTGAAATCCAACGGCAACGCGGCGGCGAATTCCACCACCCGGTAATCCATGAACGGACTGCGCACCTCCAGAGAATTGGCCATGGAGGCAATGTCGACCTTGTTGAGAATATCGCCGTTGAGATAGGTCATAATATCCAGTTCCATAATCCGGTCGATACCGTTGGTCGCGGTAACGGCCGACAGCATGGCATCCATAAATTCCTGGGTGGTGGTCAACCGGCGCTCGTGGAAAATATCGCCGCACAACTGCTGCTTCAACGCTTCGTCGAAGCGGTTGATGATGGCCAGATAACGGTTGGCCGGCGCGGCGGCGGCAATCCGCAGCAGCCGGTGCAGCTTGCCGACCCTAGTCCGTTCGTCCCGCATCGACGGCAGCAACTTTCCCGCCAACGCCGCGGCGGCCCGGCGCAAAGGAAGCGGGAACATATCGGCCACATGCATCATCCGCATCAATAAATAACGGTTGTAACCGGCGAAAAGTTCATCGGCGCCGTCGCCGCTCATGGCCACCACCACATGTTCGCGGGCAAAACGGCTGAGCAGACAGGTCGGCAGCATCGAGGCGTCGCTGTATGGTTCGCCGTAATGCCGGACCAGCCGGACCAGCATATCGAAGTCGCCGGGGCTGACAATGCGTTCGTGGTGGATCAGCGGTTTGCCGCCGAGCCGGTTCAGATGCGCAACGGCAAGCCGGGCATAGTTGCGCTCGTCATAGTTTTTTTCGTTGAAGCCAATGGTGAACGTCTTGACCGGCTGATCGCAGACCTCCGACATAATTCCGGCAATAATCGTCGAATCGAGACCGCCGGAAAGAAACGCCCCGTAGGGCACATCGGCAATCAGCCGTTTGCGCACCGCATCGAACATCAGTTCGCGCAGCCGATCGCGGGCGGCGGGAAAATCCAGCTCCGTTTTATCGGCGAAGTCCAGCGTCCAATACCGGACAATGTCAATATGTCCGGTCGCGGCGTCAATTTCCATCGTGTGCGCCGGCGGCAGCTTGAACACCCCGGTAAAAACCGTCTCCGGAGCCGGAATGTATTGGAGGGAAAAATAGTCGTAGATGCCCTGCAGATTCAAATCGCGCGGCATCTCCGGATGCTGCCGCAGCGCACTCATCTCGCTGGCAAACACCAATGCCGAGGCGGTACGGAAATAGAGCAGCGGTTTCTGTCCCATGCGGTCCCGGGCCAGCAGCACCGTCCGCCGCCGGGAATCGTAGATGGCGACCGCAAACATCCCGTTCAGCCGCTCCACCATGCGACGACCGCACTCCTCATACAGATGAACCATAACCTCGGTATCGGTCTCGGTGGTGAAAAGGTGTCCTTTGGCCGTCAGTTCATGCCGCAGTTCGGAACAGTTGTAAATTTCCCCGTTGAAGATAATATGGATGGTCCCGTCCTCGTTGGCAATCGGCTGACGCCCGTTGCGCAAGTCGATGACGGAGAGGCGGCGATGGGCCAAACCGACGCGGGGAGTCACCAGAAATCCCTCCTCGTCCGGACCGCGGTGAATCTGCGCCAGATTCATCCGTTTCAGAATTTCGCCGTCCACCGGAACGGCGTTAAAGTTAATTATTCCCGCAATACCACACATACTCCATTCTTCCCGTAAATATGCAGAATGTAACCCCTAACCGCCAATTAGCAAATCATTTTCCGGTTTTTCCCCCGCCGCGCATTTTCCGGCGAAGCGGTCGGATTACCGGCGGATACGGTTTTCCTCCTCCGGCGGCGCAACCCGCTTCCGTTCCCGAAACGCGGCCAGCGCGGCCGCCAGCCGGTCATATCGGGCGATCACCCAGGGAACGCGCCCCCGCTCCAGATCGGTCCGGCGGCCGCCACGCATATCGTAGGGGGCGATAATAACCCGGGTATGGTCCATGCCGACCCGACCGACGGCATAAAAAACCGCTTCGATACCCGGATCGCCGATGGCGATACAGCCGATCGAAACGGCTTTGCCGTGGATAAAAATATTGCCGCCCAGGGATGAGCGTTGTTCCCGGCGACCATTTTCCCGGTCGTCGGCATTGGGATAGTCCAGTTTGATGGAAAGATGATAGGCGCTGTTGGGATTGAGAAAAACGGGACGGTAAAACCCCTCTGGAATCTGGCCGTCGCCTTCCCGCCGTTTCGGCCCCAGGGTGCCGGAAAACGCCGTCATCGGGTAAACGGCAAACCGAACTTCGTCCGCCCACAGTTCGACCAACCGTTCCCGCTTCAACACCAGCAACGTCAAATCACGCCCTTGCGGCGGCAACATGGTGGCCAGTTCCGGACGGCGCCGCCGCAGGGAAGCCATTACCTCGGCGGTGGTCTTTTTCCCCACCAGACGATTTTTCAGCGGGACCCAGACCGAACGCCCCCAATGCGCAAAACCAATCACCACCGTCCCCAGCAGAATTATAATCGCCAGCCGGATGGGACGAGACGGAGGCGACGGCGCTACAACAGTCATAAGATTTCCCCCTGGTATAATCTGGTATATTGGTACAATCGATATACATTGAAACGGCATCATGACCCGACACCAATGACCGTTAATGTAGCCGAACGGCGGAAAAATACCAGCAGGGCCAGGAACCGGAAATTTATTTTCTCCGCCTGGAGGAAATGTTTTCCCTCTCCCTCCGGATCATGCGGAATAACCCGGCCGTCCCGGTGCCGCCGGACCAAGGCACAACCATCTCACCGCTTCGTCGCGGCGCCGACGCCAAATGAAACCCCGTTCCGCCGACCCGATAAATAATAACGGATAAAATTATTTTTTCTCCCGATTTCAGACGATAAAGGAATTTGCTTTTTCCCGGCAATGGGGCATATTACTCCATATTTGACTGCAATTTTCACTGAAATCCTGAGAGTAATTGCCCGATTGGGGAAAGAGGAGTGTTATGAGTGCGAACTCAATAGTACCGCAGACAATGCTGGCATGGCCGCTTTACGGCGCCGGTATGGAAAAGCTGGGAAAAGATAATCAACCCGTAGTTCTGCCAGTGCCGGAAAACGGCGACGACGAACTGCTGGTCCGTATAGACGCCATCGGCTTGTGTTTCTCCGACGTCAAACTGATCCGGGCCGGAGAAGAGCCCCCCCGTGTCATTTCCCCGAATCTGGCGACCGAACCGGTCATACCCGGCCATGAAGCGGTAATGACCGTGGTCAAAGTCGGGAAAAAACTGCAGGACCAGTTCCGGCCGGGGCAACGCTATATCATTCAGGCCGATATTTATGTTCACGGCCAGGGATTCGCCTACGGCTACGCCATTAACGGCGGCATGGCGCAATACAGCGTCATCGACCAGCGCGTGCTCAACGGTGACGAAGGCTGCTATCTGCTGCCGCTGGACGAACAGACCCCCGCCGCCGTGGCCGCCCTGATGGAACCCTGGACCTGCGTCATGGCCAGTTATATGATCAAACCGCGCACCGCGCCGCAACCCGGCGGCGATGTGCTGGTGGTTTGCGGCGATCAGGGCGATTATGTCCCCGGCGAACTGCTGACCGCGGCCAAACCCGGCTCGGTAACGCTGCTGCATCCTTCGCCCGCGACGCTGCATAATTTCGAAGCGGCGTTCGGCGGCAACACCGTCAATGTCATCACCGCAATGGCCGACGTGAAATTCGACGATATTTTCCTCTGCAATACCAATCGCGCCGTCACCGAAACCGGCGCCCGGCTCGGCAAACGCCATGCCGTAATCAGCCTGATCGGCAATTTCCCCGACGAAGAATGGCGCTTCGATGTCGGCAGCATCCACTATGAAGGCTGGTTCTACCAGGGCGCGACCGGCAACGACCTTTCCGCGGCTTACAACCGCAATGTCCGCAGCACGTATCGTTCGGGCGGCACCTGTTGGCTGCCCGGCGGCGCCGGCGCCATGGGACAGATGCATACCCAGTTGGCGGTGGAATCGCCCCAGGGACCATCGCGCATTCTGGTGACCGATATGGACAATGCCCGCATCGAGAATGTCCGCCGTCAGCTGCAGGACAAAATCGCCGCCCGCAAGATCGAATTTGTCACCATGAATCCGGCCCAGTTCGCCTCGCCGGAAGAATTCGAGCAGGCGGTCCGGGCTTTTGCGCCCGAAGGCTTCGATGACATCATCATGTTGGTTCCGGTAGTGCCGGTGCTCAATCAGGCCGCGCGCTTCCTGAAACCGGATGGCATGATGAATATTTTTGCCGGCATTCCGGCCGGCAAGGAAAGTTCTTTGAATGTCCGGATGATTGCCGCGGCGGGAGTTCGCTATATCGGCTCCAGCGGCAGCACCACCGCCCATCTGCGCCACACGCTGCAGATGGCGGAAAGCGGTCAGTTGCGCCCGGTCTCCGCACTGGCGGCCATCGGCGGCATGAGGGAACTCAAAAACGGCCTGCAGGCGCTGATCGACGCCAGATTCCCGGGTAAAACCGTAATCTTCCCGTCATGTGAAGACATGCCGCTGGTTGCGGTGCAGCAGTTGGAATCGCTGGCGCCGGAAATCGCCGCGACTCTCGACGGACAAGGGCAATATACGTTGGCAACGGAAGCGGTGCTCCTGCGCCGCTACGGCAAATAAATACAGTTCCGCCTCAAGCATAAAAGGAGTGAAAGTTGATTTTTAAACGGAAATTTCGCCGGTTCCGGCTGGCGGCGGTATGGCTTTGCGCCTGTTTCGGCCTGACGGCCACCCTACAGGCGTTCAGTCCGATCCTCAACCAGCAGAGAAAACAGCCCTATTCCTTTATGCTGCCCCTCGATTCAACCTTTCAGGAAAAAGATTACCTGAAAGCAGAGCAGCAAAAACTGGACGCCAATGCCGACAATATGGAATTCATCGGCAATAATGTCATCGCCTCCGGCAATGTCGTGATCAAATATCAGGATATCGTCATTGCCGCCGACAAAGCCATTGTCAATCTAAAAAACAAAGATATCGACGCCGGCGACAATATCTCGTTGCGCCGCCCCCGTT
>JAQUZV010000054.1 GCA_028691155.1 Victivallales bacterium | reverse complement strand
GGCGACCGATGCATATACAGTATTACCGGAGCAATCCCGTCGGCAAGCATGCCGAGATGTTCCGCCGCGGCACGGTTCAAATCGATAATCCGGCCGGGTACATAGGGGCCGCGGTCATTGATGCGCACCACCACGGTTTTCCCGTTGCGCCGGTTCCGCACCAGGACCCGGCTGCCGAACGGCAACGTTACATGCGCCGCAGTAAAATCGGCATCGCCACGGCGAAACCGCTCCCCGGAAGCCGTCAGGCGACCGTAAAAACCCGGACCATACCAGGACGCCACCCCCGTCTGGTACTTCTGCCAGCGGGAAGAAGCCGACCGCAGAAGCATCACCATCGTCGCCGCCATCATCACCATCGTCGCTATCACCACCGCCGGCCACAACATCCGGCTTCCCCGCCGGGAAAACCGCCGCCGGGGATATCGCCTCCATTTCCGGCCGTGCGCCAGGTACGCCCCTCCCAGCCGCACCAGGCGAATGCCATGGCGGCAAAGCGCCATTATGGTCTGGCGGGGGGAAATCGGGGTCATCAATCGTCTCCTTCCTTGTGTTGCCGGAGCCGGTCGCACCATGGCCGCCCCGGTCGTATCATTGGTTGTTCATATTCGGAAACAATAATTCCCCGTCACCACTTTGGCAAATGCATCGGGACTATTTTCCATCACCTTGAAAAAGGGCACCAGCCCCCGTCCCGCTTTCGCATTTTCCGGTTCGAGCAGCAATATCACCAATCGGTCAACGGCAAATGTCAAACGGGAAAAAAGCGTTTTCTTTATACCGATTCGGATTATCTCCTGATTATTAAAACCTTAAGCCAAACAAAAAAAACGAAAAAAAATTATTTTCTCTATTTTCCCTATTGACTCGCTACTGCGTTTATGATAAAATGTAAGATAGATGTTTAAAATGGGTTCCTTAGTTACAATGAAAATCGCGATGATATTCTTTGCTCGGGAATGCCCATTCCGTCAGAAAAAGTAAGTTTTAAAGAAGAGAGGTATTCCCGATGAACATCTATGTGGGAAACATTCCCTATGGTGTCAATGAAAGTGACCTCAGAAATGCTTTCGAAGCATTCGGAGAAGTCGCATCGGCCCGGATCATCAATGACCGTGAAACCGGTAGATCCAAAGGTTTTGGTTTTGTTGAAATCAATGACAACGACGCGGCCCAGAAAGCGATTGACAGTTTGAACGGCAGCGAATTCGGCGGCAGAAAGATCGTCGTCAATGAAGCTCGTCCGCGCGAAGATCGCCGTCCCGGCGGTTTTGGTGCGCCCCGGCGTCCCGCCGGCGATCACGGTTTCCGTCGCTAAGAGCCGGATCTGCATATATTTTTTAAAACAGAGTATAAACATTTATACTCTGTTTTTTTATTTTAAGCGTAAAATTTGGATCGGTAATAAGTTATGCCTCTCTCTACCCAACCACCGCTGACCTTGTTCGGAGCCACTGCCATAATTGCCGACGATGCGGAACTGGCCGCGTTTTATACGCGCCTGTTTCCACTTCTGCTGCAAGCGGCGCCACCAAGGCTTTGTCGTGTCGTCGGATTTGAAAAATCGCTTCCCGATGGTCGTGCCGAACGTTTTCTCGGCCTCGATGCCGGAAACAACCCGATCGACGCGCCGGAACTCTGCCGCTGGCGCTGTACCGATCAGGAACAATATATTCGTTCCGGCACGGCGGAAAACGCCATGCCGCTGCGCTGGCGGTGGCGGGAAATGTCATCGTCGGGATACATCACCGGGGAGTTCGATAACCGCGACGACGGGAGCTGGCGCATGACCGCCAACACCTGGATCGATCCGCGGGACGGCAATGCCGCCGACCGCGACGCGGTTTCACTGGCCCCCTACAATCCGGAGTGGCCGCACCGCTACGAACTCATGGCCGCCGCATTGCAACGGCAATTCGGCGCGGCGATATTGCGGCTGGAACATTACGGCAGCACGGCCATTCCCGGCATGCCCGCCAAACCGATCATCGACATCCTGATGGAAGTGGCTTCTTTCGATACCGCCCGCCCGTTGCTGCTGCCGGTGCTGAACCGGCCGGACTGGGAATTCTGGTGGTATACCGATCATATGATCTTCATCCACCGCGACGGCCCCGGCGGGGTCCGAACCCATCACCTTCATATTGCCCCGGCGGGACACCGGCTCTGGGAAGGCATCGCTTTCCGGGATTACCTGCGTACCCATCCGGAGCCGGCCCGGGAATATGCGGAGTTGAAACAGACCCTGGCCGGACGTTATCATTCCGACCGGGAAGCTTATACCGACGCCAAAACCGAACTGGTCCGTCGCATCACTGCGCAGGCGCAACAGAAAGTCAGCCATTGAGAAATAATCCCATGACAACAACAGGACTTGCCGAATGGATAAAAAGGAATGGGGTGAGTGAAGGGACTCGAACCCTCGGCCTTCTGGGCCACAACCAGACGCTCTAACCAACTGAGCTACACCCACCATCTTAATGAGGTCAAATAAACTATATCGTAAAACGTGAAAGTCAAATTGTGAAAAGGATTTTTTCCGCAAAAACTTCCACCCCCATTACGCCGAAATGACGATATCATAACGGTATCTTCACCTCGTCCGCGCCCCCACCCTCCCCGCAATTGTTCCCAATGACAATTCTTCGGAGACTACGCCGTCCTTCTCCCTTGACAAAAATCCCAACAACAGTTAGAATCTATATAAACATGGGGTCTTCGCACGATCTATAAACAATGAATCGGAGGCGGCGTTTCCGCCGTCACAACATCCGGTTGCCATAATCGACCGGGAAGGATGAAATCATGGAAAATTTACCGCTGGTGTTGCAACTGGCTTTAACCGTCGCGTCGTTGTGCATAATATTGTTGACCGTCTGTCTGGTTCCGTTGCTGTTTCAGCTTCGCAACGCCTTGATAAAAATGGCCGCCGAACTGGATGAAACCAAAGCGGAAGTCGATGGTCTGCTGGCGGAATCCCGGGAGCTGGTTCGCCATGTCAACACCTTGACGGGAAACCTGAATTCCCGGGTTGCGGATGCCGGAGAACTCGTCGATCAGGTTCGCGGTTTTACCGCCCGGACCGGGCAGATTGCCGACGGCATCGGTACCATGGTTGAAATACCGCTGCTGTCACTGTTTCGGAAGGCCGGTTTGTTGCGGATCGGCGCAACAACTTTTTTTCATGCCTTATTTCACCCCAAAGCCAATCATAACCAAGCAAAGGAGCAATGATCATGTCAGAGGAAAAATCCACTCAGGTGACTACTATTATCAGTGCATTCGCCGTCGGAGCCCTGGTCGGGGCGGCAACAGCGGTATTGTTTGCGCCGCGTGCCGGCAAGGAAACCCGTCTGCTGCTGGCCCAGAAAACCGGTGACATCAGGGAAAAAGTCAGTGAAGCGCTGAGCGAAGCCAAGGACGCCCTGAGTCAGAAGAAGGCGGAAATCATGGCCGCCGTGGAAGCATGCCGGAAGAAATCATGTGATGAAAGCGAAGAAGACACGGTGGTCTAGGCCGTAAACGGCGGAGGAAGGGAAAAATTCTTTTCTTTCCTCCCCGGTTTTTGCTTGCCGACGCCGAGGTCATCGCCTGCAGCCGTAATGGAGAATACGGAAGCGGATCGTTATATCCTGCCGGACGGCGTTTCCGCATATTTTAAGGAGAAAGAAGAAATATGAGAGAACAGTGGAAGATTCAGCCGCCGGTATTGGGCCGGGGCATTATTCCGGTCCTGATCTTATTGCTGCTGGGGATGGCGGGCTGTCGCATTGCCCCGGCCAAGCCGGCGGGATTCGTCAACCCCGCCGTCATGCGTCCCAGTCCGGAAGATACCGCGTTCCGGCGCGAATATGTCGCCGCCGACTACAATCCGGATCGGATCCGGAAAATTTTCATCAAACCGGTCATTTTCACCGACACGATCAAAAACAACAACATGCAGGGCATGAGCACCCGCGAAATGATCGGCCTGCATCGCGACGACATCAAGGACCTGGTGGACTATGCCTATACCGCCTTGCGCCAGGCCGTGCCGAAAAACAGTAATTTCCAGGTGGCGGACCGGCCCGGTCCCGATACGCTGAATATCGAGCTGGCGCTGGTTCAGGTTGTCCCCGGCAAACCGTTCTACAAAGGAGCCATGCTGCTGCTGGTCTTTCCGATCGGAACTGCCGTCGACAGTTGCGTCAACCTGATTACCGACAACTCCTTCAATGCCCAGGCCGCGATGGAATGCCGCATTACCGACGCCTCCGGCAAACTGGTCATGGGGTTGGCCGACAACGAGAAGAACAAAGCGGCCATCCTCAATCTGCTGAATTTCACCACCTATGGCAATCAGCGCCAGATGATCGATGAATGGGCGCAGAACATTGTCAAACAACTGGCCAACATCAAGGGAAAAAGCGTGCCCGCCCCGGCGGTGTTTGTGCTGATCAACTATTAAACCCCGCCCGACGGAGGAGAGCTCATTATGCTGAATTTTGAATTTTGCAATCCGGTCCATCTGGTATTCGGGAAAAATGTGGTTGCCCGCCTGGCGGAACTGTTGCCGCCGGAAATCCGTATCATGATGCTCTACGGCGGCGGGTCAATTAAAAAGAACGGCGCCTATGACCAGACCATGGCGGCGCTGCAGGAACGCGATGTCATCGAATTCGGCGGCATCGAACCCAATCCGCATTACGAAACCTGCATGCGGGCGGTGGACATTATCCGCCGGGAAAATGTCGGTTTTCTGGTCGCGGTCGGCGGCGGGTCGGTCATCGATGCGGCCAAATTCATTGCCGTCGCCGCACTTTTTCCCCGCAGCAAAGACCCCTGGGATATTTTGTCCGCAACAGTTCCTCCCACCGCCGCATTGCCGTTGGGGTGTATTCTCACCTTGCCGGCCACCGGGTCGGAGATGAACTGCAACGCGGTCATTTCCCGGCTCTCATCCCGGGAAAAACTGGCCTTCGGCAATCCTCTGGTGTACCCCAAATTTGCCATTATCGATCCCCAATTCAGTTTCACGCTGCCGGAACGCCAGACCGCCAACGGCATCGTCGACGCCATGATCCATGTCTTCGAACAGTACCTGACCTACCCCGCCGCCGCGCCGTTGCAGGACTATATGGCGGAAGGCATCCTCAAAACGCTGATTGCCACCGGTCCCTACGTAATGGAGCACCCGCACGATTACGACGCCCGCGCCAACGTCTGCTGGTGTTCGACCATGGCGCTGAACGGTTTGATTGCCTGCGGCGTGCCTCAGGATTGGGCCACCCATATGCTCGGCCACGAACTGACCGCGCTGTACCAGCTCGACCATGCCCGGACGCTGGCCATCGTGCTGCCGGCCCTGTGGCGGTACCAGCGCCGGAACAAAGCGGAAAAATTGCTGCGGTACGGTCGCGAAGTCTGGGGTATCGAGCATGACCAGCCGGATGAAGCCATCGAAGCAACCATTGCCGCCACCGAAAAATTTTTCCATCGCCTCAAGGTCCCCACGCATCTGGCGGATTACCGGATCAATGCGGAAGAGGCGGCAACGGAAATCCGGCGACGTTTTGCGGACCGGGGCACGGTGCTCGGGGAAAATAACGACATCGGCGCCGACGCCGCATATGAAATCATCCGTCGCTGCTGACGGCGCGGTCAAAAAACAAGTGCCGCCGGAAAATAATTTTTCTCCCCGGGCACGTAATGCCGGTCAGCCGACCGGCGTTTTCCCGGGGCAAATCCCGGCGGTATCGCCGTAACCCTCGGGCAATAACATCGACAAGGGGGTAAAGAGAGGATGTTACTGCGGCAGGAATCATCGCCGGGGAAATTATGGTGGAACCTCTTCCTGATCACCGGAATTCTGCTGGTGCTGGGAGGGGGCCTTTACTTGTGGCATTTTCGTCCCCTGCTGCGCTCGCATGATATTCTGGCGATGCAGGTGGATAAAGGAGAAAAAATAGTCCTGCCGGTCTACTACCGTCCGGGTTTTCCGGGCGAATATTGGTTTTATGATCAAGAGCGCTGGTTTGTCTTTATCGCTGCCGAACACGGCATTTTTCACCCCAACCATCCGAGCAAGCGGCCATATCTGCATTTCAACCACGATATGCATCGCGGCTACCCCATCGATTTCGAGCTCAAAAGCGCCGGAAAATATCTGGAGCAAAGTCGCCATCGCATTGTCTTTACCGACGGGCACCAACACTTTTACCGGATTTATATCCCGTAGCAACCGAACGACCGTGGGACCGAATCGGCCGCCCCGACCGATTTTTGCCCCGTCCGTCTTGACCGCCGCCACCGGAACGGAAGAACCATACCTCCGCAAGCCCTTGTCTTCTCACCGGCATTCCATCGGGCGAAGACAATAAAAACGCCGCGGCGGGGAACCGCGGCGTCACGAAAAACCACGCCGTCGCAAGGAGGAGGAGACGGCATGGCCGACAGGAACCGGCGTTTAGTCCGCCAGCGCCTGGGTGATTTTTTTCTCGATCGCATCGAAGACGGCGTGATTGCGCAACTGTTCCTCGGTATTGATCGCATTGGTGAAGGCGCAACGGTCCACCACCATATCGCCGATGGTCACGCAAATGGTGCCGTCCGGCTGTGGCCGCGAACTGAAGGCGGCATCGATATCCACCCGATCGGTATAACCGCTCTTCTTGACGAAGTCGACGATCAGCGCCAGCAGCATCTGTCCCGGACAGTTCTTCTGGTTGGCACAGATGGTAACGGTGATCGGCAGGCGTTCTTCCGCCTTGCCGCGAAGTACCGGCACCTTGGCGTCGAACAGCTGACTGCGGTTCTGATAATAGGTATGGAGCGAATGGTGGGCTTCGTGCGAACCGGGCTGGCCGCCGAAATACTGGTTATAGCATTTTTCCACCATATAATTGTCCTGCGACTTCTGCAACTGGTGTTCTTTATCGGCCGCATAGATGCCTTTGATGCGTTCCAGCCGGGTTTCCGGATGCTTGAGCATCGGCTGACCGCCGCCGGAAATGCACCCGCCGGGACAGGCCATCACCTCGATGAAATGATAATCGGCTTCGCCGCTGACGACCTTTTGGGCCAGTTTTTTCGCCTGGGCCAGTCCATAGACCACCGCCACCTTGATCTGATTGCCCGCCACGTCAAGCGTGGCTTCCTTTAGTTTTTCCATGCCGCGGACGGCTTTGAAATCAACTTTTTCCAGCGGCTTGCCCTGTACTTTTTCCACCGCATAACGCAAGGCGGCTTCCATCACCCCGCCGGTGGCGCCGAAAATCACCCCGCCGCCGGTCGAAAACCCGAACGGCATATCGAACGCCTCGGGCTGAAGATCCTGGAACTGAATGCCCATGCTGTTGATCATCCGACCGACTTCGGTGGTGGTCAGGACGAAATCGACATCGGGCCGGCCGTTGGTCCGGAATTTCGGCAACTGTGCTTCGGCCTTCTTCGCGGTACAGGGCATGATCGAAACCACCACCAGATTTTCCGGCTTGATGTTCAACTGGGACGGCAGCGCCTTTCTGGCCACCGAGCCGAACATCTGCTGCGGGCTGCGGCAGGAGGAGACATGGCCCAGCAATTCGGGGAAATAGATTTCGCAATATTTGACCCAGGCGGGACAGCAACTGGTAAACAGCGGCAGCTTTTCACCCTTGGTGAAGCGATCGATAAATTCGGTGGCTTCCTCGAAAATCGTCATATCCGCGGTAAAGCAGGTGTCGTAAACGTGATCGAAGCCCATCATCTTGAGGGCATTGACCAGTTTGCCGCTGTCGTTTTCCCCGGCGGGAAGGCCGAAGTATTCACCGATCGCCACCCGGACCGCCGGGGCAATCTGCGCCACCACCACCTTGTCCGGATCATGCAGCGCATTCCAGACGTCTTCCCGATCCTGATGGGGAACAATGGCCCCGGTCGGACAAACAGCGGCGCACTGGCCACAGTTGACGCACTCGACCTGCCCCAGATCCTGGTTGAAAGCCGGAGCGACCATGGCCTTGGAACCGCGGAACACAAAGTCGATCGCCCCGATGCCCTGCAACTCGCGACAGACCCGAACGCAGTCACCGCAGAGGATGCATTTGTTGGGGTCGCGTTCGATGGACGGCGAAGACTTGTCCTTGGCGGCTTTCTTGGTCGACTGTTTGTAACGGATTTCTTCAACGCCGAGACGACGGGCCAAATCCTGAAGGGCGCAACTGGAACTGCGCACACAGGTCGGGCATTCGCGGTCATGGCTGGCCAGCAGCAGTTCGACATTGATCTTGCGGATATCGCGCAGCTTCTTGGTGTCGGTATGGATGACCATCCCGGGCTCGGGTTTGGTGGAACACGACGCCATAATGCCGCGCTTTTCCACTTCCACGATACACAGCCGACAGGCGCCGTAGATGCTCAGTTCGGAATGGTAGCAGAAAGTCGGTATTTCGATGCCGACTTTCCGGATAAGTTCCAGGAGGTTGCGTTCGTCACCGATCTCTACTTCCTGGCCGTTGACGATCAGAGTCTTTTTTTCTTCATTCATTATGTTAAATCTCCGTATTCGCTGATGAATTCCACTCGCACTAGACCCCGGAAATGGCGTCGAACCGGCAGGCCGCCTTACAGGCGCCGCATTTGATGCATTTGTCCGCGTCGATGTGATGGGGCTTCTTCTTTTCACCGCTGATGGCGTTGACCGGACACTTCCGGGCACAGGCCGTACAGCCGATACACTTGTTCGGATCGATTTCCGGACGGCACAGCGCCTTGCATTCGTTGGCGGGACAGCGCTTGTCGAAGACGTGCGCTTCGTATTCGTCACGGAAATAGCGTAGCGTGGAAAGCACCGGATTCGGGGCCGTTTTGCCCAACCCGCAAAGCGAGCCGGCCTGTACCGCCCGAGCCGTCTGTTCCAGCAGTTCCAGCGTTTTTTCATCGGCCCGCCCTTCGATAATGTCATCGAGCAACGCCAGCATCTGCTTGGTGCCTTCCCGACAGGGGACGCACTTGCCGCAGGATTCGTTCTGGGTGAACTGCATGAAGAAACGCGCCACCTTGATGATACACGTTTCCTTGTTCATAACCACCAGACCGCCGGAACCGACCATGGCGCCGACCGTCTTCAGGGAGTCGAAGTCCATCGGCAGATCGAGCATGTCCGGAGTCAGGCAACCGCCGGACGGACCGCCGATCTGAACCGCCTTGAAATCTTCGCCGGTGACTTCGCCTTTGTTGTTGGTGACGCCGCCGCCGATATTATAAACGATTTCGCGCAACGTGGTGCCGAACGGCACTTCGATCAACCCGGTATTGGCCACATGCCCGGTCAGGGCAAAGGTCTTGGTGCCGGGAGATTTTTCCGTCCCGATCTGCCGGAAGACTTCCGCCCCCTGCCGCATGATGAGCGGAACGGTCGCCAGCGTTTCGACGTTGTTGATTACCGTGGGTTTGCCCCAAAGACCGGACTGGGCCGGGAACGGCGGCTTGGGCATCGGCATACCGCGCTTGCCTTCGATCGAGGCGATCAACGCGGTTTCTTCGCCGCAGACGAACGCCCCCGCACCTTCCATGACATTGATGCGGAAACTGAAATCGGCGCCGAACAGATTGTCGCCGAGCAAACCGACCCGTTCCGCATCCTTGACCGCGTTCTGCATCCGGGCCACCGCCAGCGGATATTCGGCTCGGACGTAAACATAACCCTCGTCGGCGCCGATCGCCCGGGCCGCCACCATCATGCCTTCGATCACGGCATGGGGATTGCCTTCCATCACCGAACGGTCCATGAATGCGCCCGGATCGCCTTCGTCCCCGTTGCAGATGACATATTTTTTGTCATTTTGGCTGGCCAGGGTAAATTTCCATTTCAAACCGGTCGGAAACCCGCCGCCGCCGCGACCGCGCAGCCCGGCTTTGATCATCTCTTCACAGACTTCCGCCGGCGCCATGGCGGTAACCGCCTTGCGGGCGCCTTCGTAACCGCCGCGACCGATGTATTCTTCGATGCTGTCCGGTTCAATGCGGCAGTTCTTCAGCACCATACGGTGCTGCCGGGAGTTGAAGTCGATATCCTGATCGCCGCGGCAATGCCTGCCGGTCACCGGATTGACGTAAAGCAGCCGTTCGATGATCTGGCCGCCGATGATCGTCTTTTCCACGATTTCCGTCGCATCTTCGGGTTTGACTTTGGTATAAAGGATTTCATCGGGCAGAATCAGCAGCAACGGTCCCTGCTGGCAGAATCCCTGACAACCGGACTTGGACACCAACGTGGCGCCGGCGGTATCGTGCTCGGACTCGGTCCGTACCTCGACAATGGCTTTTTCGCCGAGCGCGTTGAGTTGTTTTACCAGTTCGTCCCGCACTTTGAGCGAGCCGTTGGAAACGCAGCCGGTCCCGCCGCAAAGAATGATCCGGCGCTTCAGCCGGTCGGCCTTATTATGATACTCTTTTGCTATTGCTTCGAGATCCACACACATACCGCAACCTCTTATGCTTTGGAGTTATTTGCCGGTATTCTTTTCCGCGGCAATGATTTCATCGACAACGGCAATCGCCTTTTCCGGGGTAATCTGACCGTAAACATCTTCGTCCACCACCATTACCG
>JAQUZV010000053.1 GCA_028691155.1 Victivallales bacterium | reverse complement strand
ATCGGGGCCGGAAATCGATTTGCGAACTGATGGTCATTTCGCCGGAACTGATTGAACTCATCGAAGGCAATCAGCCGAGTTCGGTGATCAGACACAAGGCCCGCGAACAGGGAATGCGGACCTTGCGTGAAGACGGTGTCAATACCGTACTTAGCGGAGAATCGACCATCGATGAGATTCTGCGTTATACCTAATGATACAGAGTGGAGAGCATCATGACGATTGAAATGAGTGATTTGCTGCAATTGGTCGTGGACGAAGGCGTCAGCGACCTGCATATCGAGGTCGGAGCGCCACCGATGGTGCGACTGCATGGCGGGTTGATGCCGCTGGATGTCCCGGTGCTGACGCAGGAGGACACGGAGCGATTGGTCAAATCCATTGCTTCCGAAGTGCATATGCAGAGAATTGCCGAATCGGGGACGGCGGACTTCGGGTTCGGTTTTGGCGACAAGGCGCGTTTCCGCGTCAGCGCGTTCAAACAGAAAGGGGTGTTCGGGACGGTTCTGCGTCAGATTCCGACGGATTTGTTGACCTTGGAGCAGATCGGTCTGCCGCCGGTGACAAAGAATTTGCTTTATCGGCCCCGCGGTCTGATTCTGGTCACCGGTCCAACCGGGTCCGGGAAAAGTACGACACTGGCGTCGATGATCGATGTCATCAATACCAATCGCGACTGTCACATTATTACGGTTGAAGACCCGATCGAATTCTATCACAACCATAAGCGCAGCGTGGTGATCCAACGGGAAATCGGGGTGGATGTTCCCTCTTTCGAAGAGGCTCTGAAACGGGCGTTGCGCCAGGACCCCGACATCATTCTGGTGGGGGAAATGCGTGACTTGGAAACCATTTCCGCCGCCATTACCGCCGCCGAAACCGGGCATCTGGTCTTCGGAACGTTGCATACGACCGGTGCGGCGCGAACCGTCGACCGTATTGTCGACGCCTTTCCCACCAACCAGCAGGCGCAGATCCGGACGCAGCTGGCGGCATCGCTGGTGGCGGTGATCTCCCAGGTATTGTTGCCGCGGGCAGACAAGCCGGGGCGGGTGGCCGGATTCGAAATTATGATCAGTACGCCGTCAATTCAGGCTTTGATCCGCGATAATAAAACGTACCGGATTGCTTCGGAATTGCAGACCGGGGCCAAATACGGGATGAATACGCTTGATTCCCATTTGATGGAGTTGTATCTTAGTAAAAAGATTTCGTATAGGGAAATGATCACGATGTGCCAGGACCCGGAAGCGGTAAAACAAAAATTGCAGGGTGAAGGTTAAACCGGAGGTTGATTTATGCCGACATTTAGTTACACCGCGATGGACTCGCAGGGGAAGGAGCAGAAGGGCAAGTTGGATGCCGCTTCAGAGGAAGAAGTCGCGAAGTCTTTAAAAGAAAAAGGCTTGTTCCCCATGGACATCAAGGCCTCGAAGCGGGCCAAAGTCGCCAAAAGCGGCAAGTCCGCCGCCAAGCCGGGTCCCCAAAGTACCGTCGCCAGCAAAGGTCTGATGGATAAGATCCTCAACATCAATTTCGGGCCGGTGGTGATTCGAACCAAGGACCTCAAAGTGATTACCCGTCAGTTGGCCATTCTGCTGGGCGCCGGGTTGCCGTTGATTCGTTCCCTGCGGACGCTGGAAAGGCAGACCCGTAATGCGGCAGTGCGGCTGACGCTCAATATGACGGCCAATTCCGTGGAAGGCGGGTCGACTTTTTCCGAAGCGCTGGCTCAGCATCCGCGTTCTTTCGACAAACTGTACCTGAACATGGTCCGCGCCGGAGAGGCGGCCGGGGCTATGGAAACAATTCTTGACCGCTTGGCAATGTTTATGGAAAAGGCGGCCAAAATTTCCGGTAAGGTCAAGTCGGCCTTGATCTACCCGTTGGTGGTATTGACAATTTCGTCGGCAATTACCGCCGGGTTGATGATTTTCATTGTTCCGAAATTCAAGAAAGTATTCGAGGACCTGTTGAAAGGAGAAGCGCTTCCCCCCCTGACACAGTTCGTAATGAGGGCCAGTGATATTCTTGCCCATCAGTTGCTGTTGGTCGTGGCGATTCTGGTGGTTATATTTATTGCGTACAAGTTGTTTGCTCGGACCCATATCGGGCGAACATGCATTGACTGGGTAAAATACAATATTCCTGTTTTCGGACCGGTCGTGGCCAAATCGGCGATCTCCCGGTTTTCGCGAACATTGGGAACCTTGATGTCTTCCGGGGTGCCGGTCTTGAATGCCTTGAATATTGTTAAGGAAACCGCGGGGAATGAAGTGGTGGCCAATGCGGTTCAAAAAGTTCACGATGCGGTGAAAGAAGGGGAAACGATGGCGGCGCCGTTGGGAGCGACCCGAATTTTCCCGGCAATGGTGATCAGTATGATCGAAGTCGGTGAAGAAACCGGTAAGCTGCCGGAAATGTTGGAAAAAATTGCCGACACCTACGAAGAAGAAGTGGACAATGCGGTTAATGCCATGACTTCTCTGATTGAACCGATTATGATTATCGGGTTGGCGGTAATAATCGGGACGATTGTTATTGCTATGTTTATGCCGTTGGTTGCCATTATGCAAAAACTCTAATTGCTGCAACGGCCCGGAAACGTTGTCGACGAAAAAGGGAGCCGGGTTTTTGTCCGCAGGGACGAAACCCGGTTTTTGTTTTGTCCGCCCGGCGTTCGGGGTCGGTTGTGACATCATTTTTTTAGCGGGAAATCGGGATTGTCCTATGAATCGTGAAAACATTTTTGCCATCGTAATGGCAGGCGGCAAAGGGGAGAGATTTTGGCCCCAGAGCCGGGCGTCACGCCCCAAACAATTGTTGCGCCTGATCGGCAGCCTTACCCTGATCGAGCAGACGGTGGCTCGGTTTGACGAGATGTTGCCGCCGGACCACATTATCATCATTACCAATCAGGATTATGTGGCGCCGATGCGGTCGTTGCTGCCGCGTATTCCGGCCGAGAATATTGTCGGAGAGCCGGTCGGGCGCGACACCGGGCCGTGCGTGGCGCTGGCGGCGGCGATGGTCCGGGCCCGGGCGGAGGGCGATGATGCCGTTATGATTATGTTGCCGGCCGATCATGTCATTCATGACACGGCATCATTGCTGCAGGTGGTGCGCGACAGTGTGACCGCGGCGGCGGCGGGGCATATCGTAACAATCGGCGTCGATCCGGTTTTTCCGAGTACCGGTTATGGCTACATTCATTGCGGTGAACGGGAAACGGTCGGTGATCTTGCTACGGCATTCTATCACAGCGAGGGGTTTCGGGAAAAACCCGATGTGGCGACGGCGGAAAAATTCGTCGCGGAAAAATGTTACTTGTGGAACAGCGGCATGTTCATTTGGTCGGAATCGGTTCTGACGGCGGCGTTGCGTCGTTATGCTCCGGCGCTGGCGGCGTTGCGTGACAATCTCTATCGGGCCGCGCTGGAGGGCCGGTTGACGGCACAGCTGGTCACGGAATACCGGCAGTGCCGGAAGATTTCCATTGACTATGCGGTCATGGAGCAAGTGGACAATGTCATCGTGGCCCGGGCGACGTTCGATTGGGATGATGTCGGCAGCTGGACGGCATTGCGCAACCAGATTCGCCCGGAAAAGAGCAACAATGTGGTGCGCGGGCTGCATGAATCGATCGGCACCAGCGATTGTGTGATTGTCAGCGATGCCAAACATCTGGTGGCAACGGTGGATGTCAGCGATCTGATTATAGTCCACACCGACGATGTTACGCTGGTGTGTAACGCCAGGTCGGCCCAGAAAATCAAAGACCTGGTGCAGCAGATTGGGAGCAAACCCGAACTGGCCCAATTTTTATAAGGCGGTAATCGTGTCGCAACGCAGTATTAATTTGGTGAATATCGGCAACACCCATACCAGCTATGCCGTGGCGGCGGACGGAGTAATCGGGCCTGTGGCGGTCTGCCCGACGGCGGAGGTGAGGGTGGAATTGTTTGCTCCGGAATTACCGTTGGCGGGAGCGTCGGTGGTTCCGGCGGCGGCGGCCGGTCTGGCCGTGCGGGAACCGTTCTGGCTGACCTGGCGGACCTGCCCGTTTCTGCGCTGGGATCGGGTCGATCCCACGACCCTGGGGGCCGACCGGATTGCCAATGCCCTTTATTTGTCCCGCCATTGCCGGCTTCCCGCGGTGTGTCTCGATTGCGGCACCGCCATTACCATGGAGGCGGTTGACGGCAACGGATTTTTCTGCGGCGGCGCTATTCTTCCCGGACGGATGTTATCGCGCCGGGCGCTGCACGATTACACGGCGCAGTTGCCGCTGCCGGAAATGAGCCTGGCGTTGCCGGAACGCGGGACCGATACCTTGTCCGCCATGCGTCTGGGAATTGACGGCGGGGCGATCGGAGCGGTGACGGCAATTCTGGAACGGATCGCCGGACAATGGTCCGATCCGGTTACTTTGGTGGCGGTGGGCGGCGATGCCGATTTCTTCGTCCGGCATATTCCCGGATTGGAGTATGGCGGACAAGATTTTACCTTGCGGGGCATCCTGATGGCCTGGGAGGAACACCATGCGCGTTAAGATTTGCGGCATCCGCAACGATGCCGATGCCAAAACCGCCGTAACCGCCGGAGCCCATGCCATTGGAATGATGGTGGGGCAGAGATATAAATCGGCGGAATTTATTTTACCCAGTACGGCGTGCCGCATTGCCGCCGGTTTGCCGCCGTTCGTGACCCCGGTCATTGTGACGCAGCTCGACGAGGTGGAGGAAATTCTGGCGATTATCCGCAAAAGCGAGATTGTGTCCATTCAGCTTCATGGTGCCCTGGCGCCGGAACAGGTTCGGGCGATACGGGGTTTTCTGCCTACCGGCGGCATGATTATTATGGCGGCTTACATTACCCGGGGCGTTTGCCCCGATTTAAGCGAATATTACCCTTATATCGATGCCATTCAGGCCGATGCCTGCAACGGCGCCACAGCCCGGATCGAAACGGAAGAACACCGGGAATTTTACTGGCAGGACACGGCGGAATTTGTGGCAAGGTGTCCGTTGCCGGTGATTTTGAGCGGTGGTTTGACGCCGGAGAACGTGGCGGAGGCGGCAAGAAACGTCAATCCTTATTGCGTTGACGTTACCCGGGGGGTCAAGGATCCGGACGGGGAATCATGTTGTTGGTCGCGATGTCGCGCCTTCCTTAATGCCGCCGCCGGAATCGGGGCCGGATGATCGTCATGGTTGTTTCCCGCTGCCTTACGGTTTGACGGGGGCCGGCAATCCGGCCTGAAACGGGGCGGCGGGAAGCCCTTCGGCCTGATACAGATTGCCGCCGGCCGGGTTGAACGCCCAGGCATAACGTACAGTAACGGGATGGGGAACTTTGCCGCTCCAGACTTCAATAGTGTCCTTGTCGATAATTTCAGCCCGAGCCCAGTAGAAATAACCGTCTTTTCCGGCCACGGCAAAATGGTGCAGCGTCGGGCTGCCTTTCGCCGTCAGTCCGCTGCCGACATGATTGAAGCGAATGACGGCCTTGCCGTTTCGTACGGTCATGGCGGCAAATTCGGGACTGCGGGCCACCAATTTTTTCCCATAAACCAGGTCCAGCGCGAGCCGGGCCAGGCGTTGTCCGACCGGCTTTTTCGCGGCGGGATGGATATTGTCGGCCTCGCCGAGATCGATAGTCACCACATAACCGGTGCGGGGCAAGATGGTGCTCAGTGCCGCCTGAGCCGCCCGCAATTCCGCCCAGGAACTTTCCTGCGGCGCGGGCCACTGGCGGCCGTAGTTCGGTAATTGGACGACCAGAAAATAGAAATCCTCACCCCAGGCCTGTCGCCAGTCGCGAACCAAATCCGGCAACTGGCGTCGGTATAATTTTGGGTTTCCGGTGTTGGCTTCGCCCTGGTACCAGATGACGCCGCGCAGCGAATAGGGGATCAGTGGTGCGATCATGCCGTTGCGGATGCCGGAGGGCCAGTTGCGATCGCCGGGACCGGGAGGCGGTTGCGGTTTGGCATGGTGGTCCAGCGAGAAGGGATCAAGTGCGGTTTCCACCCGCGCCTGCCAGAAGCCGGCCAGACCGATGGCCGGTTGCGGCTGGTTGAAGCGGGCAATTTTGAGCTGATCGGGGCGTCCGGTGAAGCCGCCGGCGCCGCGGCGGTCGAAAACCCGGACGGCCAGCAGGTTCCGTCCGGCGTTGACGCACTGTCCGGGAATGCGGTAAACCCTGGGGATGGTTCGGGTGTCGGCAAGGGAAGCGGTAATTCCGGTTTCGCCGACGGCTTTGCCGTTGAAATAAGTTTCGTCGCTGTCATCGATGGGGCCCAGTTCCAGGCGTAGCGACTGGCGGGCCCACTCCGGCGGGATCATCACCTCGCGGCGAAACCAGACGGCGCCGTCGATGTCACCGAAATAATTTTCCATAACGGTCGGCAGTTTGATGTCGCGCCAACCGGAGAGATCATCCATGGTCAGGGCCCAGCCCCGGCCGTAGCCCCGATTTCCCGCGTCGACGTGGTATTGCGGTCCGGGGTGTGATTTGTCCAACTTTTGCCAGCGGGCGAGGGCGCGGCGGTAAGTTTCTTCCAGCGGGGTTCTTTGGGAGGCGGTGACCAGCCGTTTCCACGGTTCCAGGTTGACGGCATATTCCGGGTCGGCTGCTTGTAGCGACCAGGGCAGCCAGGCTTCGATCGCCGTTCCACCCCAGGACACCTCGATCAGGCCCACGGCAACATGGAGATCATGAAACAATTCCCGGCCGAAATAGTAGCCGACACCGGAAAATCCGGCGGCGGTTTCCGGCGAACATTCCCGCCAGGTCCCGCCGCATTGCAGTTGCGGCGCGGGGGTTGAAATTCGTTTGACCTGAAACAGGCGGATTCCGGAATTGACGGCTTGTTTTATGGCCGCGGCACCATCGGAACAGGATCGTAGCGGGAATTGCATGTTGGACTGTCCGGCGCACAGCCAAACCTCGCCGATCATGACATTTTTGAGGGCAATGGTCTGGACGCCGCTTATTGTCATGATGACCGGGCCGCCGGCGGGCTGCGGCTTAAGCCGGGCGGTCCAGCGTCCGTTGTGGTTGGCGACGGCAGTATACTCCTCGCCCCGCAGGGTAACGGTGACGGCGTGATCGGGTTCGCACCATCCCCAGACGGTGAGCGGCATATCGCGTTGCAAGACCATATTATCCTGGAACAATGAGGCCGGGACAATTCTTGTTGCCGGTTGTTTTTCTCCTTTCAGATCGCGCCAGAAAGCACACCCGGTCATATTCAGAACCGCGGCGGTTATTACCACTATTGCCGCATACCGGTGAAAAAACCGCATTTTCTCATTTTCTCCCCAAGTTAATTGCCGGTGAAAATTATCGGGTTATAGACGAAAAGTCCTTTCAATGAAATTAACGACTTCCGGAATCCAGGTCTGCAACGAATATTCATCGGCGGATTCGGCGGCGGCCGCGGCCATGGCACGATAGAGTTCGGCATGGTCGTGCAACGCGATAATGCGCTGAACCCATGCGGCGGTATCGGGCGCCAGAAATCCGTTTTTTCCGTCTGTGATGACGTGGCGGTTTTCTCCGACCGGGCTGGCTACCACCGGCAGTCCCGCCGCAAAGTATTGCAGAATCTTGAAGGCCGACTTGCCGCGGGAAAACGCGTCCCGGGTCAACGGCATGATTCCGACATGGGCTTGCGGCAGAATCCGCGATTCCTCTTCTTCCGACCAGTCCAGAAAACGCATGTTGACCCCCGGAATTGCTTCGGCTTCCAGTTCCCGGCGTGCCACGATCAGCAATTCGTAATCGATATGCCGGGCCAACTCCTGAAACATCGGCGCAAATTTCCCGATGTAACTGTAAGTTACCGGCGTTCCGATCCAAACCAAGGTGAAGCGGGCAAACTTGTTCGCCGGTTCGCGATAAGGTTCCGGATCCAGCGCGGTCGGAACCTTGATGACGTTGTCATTCAGGCGCCGCACTTTGCGGTAGAGGTATTCATTGGCTACGATTACTCCCGCCGCTCCGGCGGTCAGATGATCGTACTTATGCCGCAGCCAACACCGCCGCCGATATTTCTCCCAGACGTTGTCGTCGAAATTGAGAAGGTATTTTTTCCGGCGCAGGAAATATCGTTCTATCGGCCAGGGAAAAAACGGCAGGAGTTCATATTCAATCAGCAGTTTGGGTTCTGAATGCCATAATGTCTTCAGGCGGCGGTAATAGCATGAGTACAAATAACGGAAAGAAACCTTTTCCCCGGCATAGAGGCGTTTCAGGTAGGCATCGTCGAAAAACGGTGAAACCTCCACGTCGTAACCATACCGCAATAGCGGCATGATATATTTATAGAAACGGTATCGGCTGGAAGCTCCCAGTGCCGAATAACGGGGAAGCATTAAAATTTTTTTCATGCTCTGTCTTTCTGCTGCTGATTGTGACCGGTTGTTTCCGGTATCGGATAATATAGCGCCGATTTCGTCTTTCGGCCACTTGATGCGGAGGGATTTTGCCAAATGTCGGGTTGGTTTCGGACCGTTGTTTACAACAGTGCCTGGGCCAGGTTATCCCAGAACGCCATTCCGGTTTCCGTGGGGCGAATGTGTCCCGGCGTCATCTCCAACAGTCCCTGACGGACCAGCTCGGGCAGCTCCGGCCGGGAGGTCAAGGTTTCCCATGGCATGGCGTTACGAATCTCCGGCAGCAGCCGCGTCCAGTCCGCTTGCCGCCAGCCGGCGGCGGTACGCAGACCGAACACGAAGATTTCACGGGCGCGGTTTTCCGGCGGCAGCAGATCGGTTTCCGCCGGATGATGGGCCAGCCATTCGGCCAGGTCTGCCGGTTGCGTCCAGCGACGGCTGCCGTCGAAAGAGCAGGCCGATGGCCCCAGACCGAGATATGAGCCGCCGTGCCAGACATTGAGATTATGGCGACACTCCTGCCCCGGTGCGGCATAATTTGACACCTCGTAACGTGACAGGCCGTTCCGGTGCAAAAGCTCGCCGGTTGCCCACCACATTTCGGCGCTCAATTCTTCATCGACGACGTCGATGCCGGATTCCTGGGCCAGAACCGTTCCCTCTTCCACGGTGAGAGCATAACAGGAGATATGCCGAAAACCATAATCGACCGCCTGCTGCAGTTCCGCCAGCCACGCGGTCAGGGTTTGACCCGGAATGGCATAAATCAGGTCGATGCTCAGGCGCCGGGCGTTATAATGATTGAACATGGCGAGGGCTTGTTCGATGTCGGTATTGTCGGCCCGGCGTCCCAATCGTTGCCGTAGCGCCGGATCGAAAGACTGTACCCCCATACTGATCCGGTTGGCGAAAGCACTGATCAGCGCCGCCTTTTTCCGGTCAATGGTTTCCGGATTGCATTCGATGGTGATTTCCACGTCGGACGCCATCCGAAAACCCGCATTGACGGCCAGAAAGAGCCGTTCGAGCAGACGCGGCGGCAACAACGACGGAGTTCCGCCGCCAAAGTAGATGGTCTGCAGCGATTCCACAAAAGAGTAATCATTCATCTGCCGTTCCAGAAATGCCACATAACGGTCCTGCAGTTCTTCGTCGGTGTCCGGCAGGGAATAAAACGCACAATAGCCGCATTTCGAACGGCAGAATGGAACATGAATGTAAAGGTTGTCAAACATCGTGACGGCTATTCTGCCAGTTGCGCGCCGAAGCGGATCGCCTGTTCCTTGAGTTCGGTGTCGGCCATGGTTTCATTGACGTCAACCGAGCATAACGGCACCAGCAACGTCAATGGTTTCCGTCCCGATAGTCCGGCAATCTTATTGAACGTATGTTCCAGAGAATCGAGCCCGCTGCCGTAATCCCCGGCGGCCGTCGCGATCATGGCAAAATGCAGCTTTTCCGTCGGCGTGATGATTTTGTCTTCCTTGAATTTATAGAGCGAATACATCCGATCGATAAAAATCTTGATCTGAGCGCTGAAATTGAAGAAGTATACCGGCGTGGCCAGTACCAGAACATCATAATCGGGAATTGTGGCCAGGATTTCCGAGACCTCGTCTCGGATAATGCAGCGAAAGTCTTCCGATTCCTGGCACCCCATGCAGGAAGTACAACCGTTGGTTTTGCTTTGCAGCCGGGCGGCATCGACGATTTTCACCTTCCCGCCGCGATCCGTGGCGCCTTGCGCAACCCCGTCGGCCAATGTATTGGTATTGCCGTGATGGCGCGGACTGCCGGTAACGATCAGAATCTTTTTTCCCATGATGAACCCCTTATGAAAAAGGTTGAACGATAATGCCCCCCTGTAATTAATATTATAATATTCCCGCTATCGGTATTTCGCAACCCGGATTGCAGCATAACAGGAAAAAAAGGGCGGGAATGTCTTCTTGCGCCGGCCGCATTCGGGAGATGGCGCTTCAGTAAAAATGAAGCAAAAGAAGGGGCGGATTGCGAGTTGATGCAACTAAAAATTCGTTTGATGTTTCCTTCCGGCACTTCACTTCCTGCGGTCCGCGCCCGCGCCACTTCATCCCACTATCGCATGTCAGGGAGAAGCAGTATTGCGGCGTAAGGGATGGGACAAGGCGCCCCCCTTTTGAAATCTCTTGCCGGCAACGAGAAACGAATAGTGATTGAAATAATGATGACGCGAATATGTCGGGAAGTCTCAAATCAGGAGGAAAATATTTCCGCCGAGATCGGAAGAG
>JAQUZV010000052.1 GCA_028691155.1 Victivallales bacterium | reverse complement strand
TGTCGTGCGCCAACGCCGCCGCCGCCACCACCGCCCCGATATCACTGGGCTCAATGCTGCCGACATCGTGATGGCGGCAGATATGAACCCCGGTCAGAGCCCCCAGAGAACGGCCGATACAGGAAGCCTCCAGACTATGCGTCAGCCGGGTCCGGACATAGTCGCTTTCGGCCAGCGGAAAAACCTGGGTCTTATCCTGCAGCCGACGAAAGGCGGAGCTGAAAATGATCCGGTCGTAATCCTGTTGGAACGGGGAACGCCCGCCAACCAGTTCCCCGCCGGCGGCTTTGCCGAGACGCCGGGGCGACAACAACCGTTTCCAGGCCATAATACCGGCAGACATGATCTCAGCTCAACTCGAAATAATGTTTCTGAATGGCCGGAGCACGCTCGGCCACGTTGGTCAGATTGTCGCCGATGCGTTCCATTTCCGCCATCATGTCCAGAAAAACCAGTCCGATCATCGCATCGCACTCGCCCTTGCGGAGACGCTTGATGTGACGGCGTTCAAATTCGTTGACCAGCTTATTGATGCAACGCTCTTCGGTCAACGCGGTAACAATATGCGACGAATCGGTGTTGTGCAGCGCGGCAATGACATTTTTTTCCTGATCTTCCAGCAGGTGGAAAATCCGCTTGATCTCTTCTTCCCCCTCCTCCGTCATCGGCTTGCCGATCCGTTCCAGACGCCGGGCCAAATTGAAAATATTCAGCGACAAATCGGCAATCCGTTCGGCATCATTGGTACAGTGAATCAACAGCGGAATGATTTCCGACTGCGGCGGCGTCAGTTCGCGCCGGGTCAGTTTGACCAGATATTCGGTAATTTCCTTCTGCAATTCATCAATCCGCTCTTCCCTCTTTTCCAGCTCGACAAAGGCCTCATCATCCGCCTTGCGCTTCAGAAAACTGTTATTCACCGTATTGTCGATCATGTGCCATACTTCCCGCAGCATATACCGCAACGTACTGATAACCTGCTCGATCGCCACCATCGGGGTGTTCAGCAGATTGGGTTCCAGGCGGGTGATCTTAACCTGCGCATCATTCTGCACCGGCACAAAGAAGTTGCAGATGCGGACAAATATGCCGACAAACGGCAGAAAAACCACCACCGTCGCCACATTGAACATCGTATGCGCCATGGCAATATGACGGCACAGGTTCTGCGGAATGACGGCAAAGACATCCCCGCCCGTAAACTCGTTGACCAGATAAAGGAAAAACGGTTTATCGGTACCTTTCCACGGGATATAGAGGAGAAAAATCATCAACACCGACCCCAAAACGTTGAACAGGGTATGGGCCACCGCCGCCTGTTTGGCACGCCGGTTGGCGGGGATGGAGGCAATGATGGCGGTAATGGTCGTCCCGATGTTAGTCCCGAGAATAAGGGGGAAAGCGGTGTAGAAGTCGATCAGTCCGCCCGCCGCCAGCGCCAGCAGAATCCCGGTTACCGCCGAACTGCTCTGAATAATCACGGTCACCACCAATCCGATGCAGACCGAACCGAGGACGGCCCCAATCGGCATATAACCGTTGACGGGAGCACAGTTGAAAGTTTTGAAGAAATGAATAAACATCGGGAACTGCCCGATCAATTTGAGCTCATGTCCCATCATCGACAACCCGAAAAACAGAAATCCGAAGCCGAGAATCGTTTCCCCGGTCCCCCGGGACATCAGCGATTTGCACAACAGCGCCATGGCCACGCCGACAATAATCGCCGGCAACGACAGCCAGCTCAGATTGAAGGAAATCATCTGCGCGGTAATGGTCGTCCCGATGTTGGCGCCGAAGATAATCCCGATCGACTGCGCCAGATTCAGCAACCCGGCATTGACAAATCCGACCATCATCACCGTCGTGGCGCTGGAAGACTGAATTACCGCCGTGACCAAGGCCCCCGCCGCCACCGCCATCAGACGGTTGCGGGTGAAAAAGGCCAGAATCGCCTTCATCCTATCGCCGGCCACCAACTGCAACCCGTCGCTCATCAGTTTCATCCCGAACAGGAACAGCGCCAGGCCGCCCGCCACCGCAATCAGCAGCGACGTCAGATCCAATCCCATTTCTTCGAATTCAATCCCCCGGATATGAATCTGCTGCTTGTCGCCGGCTACCTCGGTTTCAATCTTGTAAATGCCGGTCTTGCTTCCCATCCGCAACTGGGTGGAAGCGATGCCGTCTTTATCGGTAACGGCAGTAGCCGTCGTCAGTACGGCTTTTTTCCGGTCCGGGCCGGAAATAACTTTGAAGTAAACCGGCAGACCGGCCGCCGGACGGCCGCTGCCGTCCACCACCCGCACTTCAATCGGGTTGGGCATAAATTCTCCGGACAACGTCTCCTGCCGCGCCCCGTTGATCTTGATTCCGGTGACAAAACGCAGTACTTTGGCCTTGTCCGGAGCATCAACCGGAATCACCCGGACATACTGGTCTCCGATCTTTTTCCCCGCTTTCAGAGTAACCCGGACTTCACCGCCCGGATCGGACACCGCCGTTCTCGGTTCAATGACCAGATCGGAGTCTTCCAGCGGCTCGAAAATCACCCGGGCCCCGGCAACCGGCGCCGCTTCCTTCAGGCCACCGAAAAGACTGTGTTCGCGCGGTCCCAGGACCTCGATCCGCAACGGCCGGGAAAATGGTTCCTCCGGCAAGGCACATTGCATGGCCCCGGAAAGCACATTGAGAGCATCTACCGGCGGGCGTTCCTTGTTTTGCCCGCACCCGGTAAGGATCGTCAACACCGCCAATACCGTCACCAGGAAGATTATCGGTGAGGCAATATTAATTTTTTTCTTCATAACTTCCTTGTAATTACTGAAATTTACTTCTTATATCCGTGTTTTTTATCTTTGCTTTTTCCAGATGATAATTATAGTAATATAAACCAGGGAGCAATGGATTAAAAACATTAATGGCGTTTTTTTAACAAAAACCCATAGTCGGCAACGCGGTAAACCGGATATTTTCCGCCGGCGGGAAAAGAATATGGGAAAAAATATC
The DNA here is from genome assembly GCA_028691155.1 of Victivallales bacterium. Lineage (GTDB taxonomy): Bacteria > Verrucomicrobiota > Lentisphaeria > Victivallales > SZUA-371 > SZUA-371. Next base: position 7,894 of record JAQUZV010000052.1, on the reverse strand, counting down.
GAAAAAACCCGTAAATGAGGTTGCAGTATGATTTAGCCGCGTTATAGTATTTGTCTTTTTGTTGGCTGGCAGTGTTTTACGATATTACGATCGCGTAAAGAATATTGGTTGATAAAAAAATATTTATAGAGGTTTTGAAAACAAAGAGGACAAAATATGGCTGTCAAGATCAGACTGAAAAGAACCGGTTCGAAAAATAATGCCTGCTTTCGCATGGTGGTAACCGACGTGCGGGCGCAACGGGACGGCAAGGCGATTGAATTTATCGGGTTTTACGATCCCCGGCATAAAGATGAATCCGTGGATATGGAACGGGTGAAATACTGGGTGTCTCAGGGCGCCGTCATGAGCGATACTTGTGCCGCCATCGTCAAGCGCGTCGAATCCGGTAAAAAACTCTCCGAGATCGTCAGGAAGCCGTCGCTTTCCAAGAAAGCCAAGGCCAAGGAAGAGGCGGCCAAAAAGGCGGCGGAAGAAGCAAAAGCAGCGGAAGCCGCTCCGGCCGAGGCATAATTCTGTTAAAGGTGAGGTTATCACAACGTGTTTAAAGGATTGTTAAAACTTTTCGGCGTCGGCGACGAAAAATCTCCGGTGACATCGGCCGGATCGCCTTCCTCCGGCGATTCTGGAATCAAAGACCTGGAAAACTTCGTGGATTATATTGTGCGTTCCCTGGTCAACTCCCCGGAAGATGTTCGTATCGTCTCCGAAAAGGAAGATGGCGGCAACGTCATCAAGATTATGTGTAAGAAGGAAGATATCGGCAAGATTGTCGGGAAAAAGGGTAAAACCATCATGGCGATTCGTTCGCTGGTCAGCGGAGCCGCCGGCCGGATTCAGAAGCGGGTCGCAGTCGAGGTTGTCGACTAATTGCGTATCGATATTCTGACATTGTTCCCCGGAATGTTCTTCGGCCCGTTTGCGGAAAGTATTATCGGTCGGGCCCGGGAAGAAAAGCTGGTGGAGATCAACGCGGTGGATTTGCGTTGCTACACCCATGACGCCCGCCGGACTGTTGACGACAAACCGTATGGCGGCGGGCCGGGGATGCTGATGAAGGCCGAGCCGCTCTTTGAAGCGGTGGAGGCATTGCGGAAGGAACGGACGCTGGTAATTCTGACCAGCCCCCAGGGAGAACGGTTCAGCCAGCCTATCGCCGCGGAGCTGGCGCAGCAGGAACATTTGTTGTTTGTCTGCGGCCATTATGAAGGAATTGACGAACGGGTCCGCACCGGCGGTTTGATCGACCGGGAATTGTCGCTGGGCGATTACGTGCTGACCAGCGGCAATCTGGCCGCCATGGTGATGACCGACGCGATTGTTCGTTTGTTGCCCGGAGTGTTGGGCAGCGACGAATCCAGCGTCGAAGAATCGTTCGCCGGCGGCATGTTGGAATATCCGCAATACACGCGGCCGCCGGAATTTCGCGGTATGAAAGTGCCGGAAATTCTGGTTTCCGGCAATCACGGGGCCATCGCCGCCTGGCGGCGGGAACAGGCCCGGCTCCGGACGGCCCGGCGGCGACCGGATTTGTTGGCATAAAGTCGGACGATTCAAGTGATGGATTTAAAATTTTTACAGGGAAAAAAATTCGGAGGCATATCATGAATATTATGGATAAAATCAATCGGGAACAGTGCAAGCAGGATGTTCCGTCGTTCGGCATCGGCGACACCGTCAAAGTCTACACCAAAATCATCGATGGCACCAATGAACGTATTCAGATGTTCAGCGGCGTCGTCATTGCCCGCAAAGGCGGCGGCATTCAGGAAACTTTCACGGTCCGCCGGGTTTCTTTCGGTGAAGGAGTCGAACGTGTGTTCCCGATCAATTCCCCGCGAATCGATCGGATCGAAGTGATCCGCTACGGCAAGGTAAGACGTTCCAAGCTTTACTACCTGCGCGACAAGATCGGCAAGGCCAGCAAGGTCAAAGAACGCAGGGTTGTGTCTGCATCCTGATCTCCGGTATGGATTTTCTGTCCGGAAACGATGAACTCCTCTCCCTTGAACGTCAAAAAAGGGCAGAGGGGTTTTCTGTTGTCGCCGGAGTGGATGAAGTCGGCCGGGGTCCCCTGGCCGGACCGGTGGTCGCCGCCGCCGTGGCGTTTCCGCCCGCGGCCGTCGTTCCGGCCGTCAACGATTCCAAATTGTTGAGTGCCGGAAAACGCGACCGGCTGGACGCCATGATCCGGGCGGTCCCCGGGGTGAAATACGGCATTGCCACGGTCGAGGCGGCGGAAATCGACCGCATCAATATTCTGGAAGCTGCCCGGCTGGCCATGCGGTTGGCCGTACAGCAGTTGGGCCCGATCGATTTTCTGTTGATCGACGGCTGGCCGGTAGCGGGATTTGCCATGCCGACCCAGGCGTTGATAAAGGGCGACCGCAAGTCTGCCAGTATTGCGGCCGCCAGTATCCTGGCCAAGGTTCACCGTGACCGGCTGATGGAAAAACTGGCGCTGAAATATCCCGGTTACGGATTCGAGCACCATAAGGGGTACGGGACGAAAGAACATCTGGCCGCGCTGGCCAGACTGGGGGTCTGCCCGCTGCATCGGCGGTCGTTTGCCCCGGTACGCGACGCAATTACGCCACCGCCGCAACAACTGGAGTTATTCTGAGCATCGTTCGGCGATGCGGCAGTGGTTAAAATAAATTAGGAGTCCAAAATGAGTAAGTTTTCACTGGAAACCATTCGCCACAGTGCCGCCCATGTCATGGCGGCGGCGGTTCAGGAGTTGTTCCCGGAAGCCAAGTTCGATATCGGACCGGCTACCGAAGATGGTTTTTATTACGATTTCGACATGAGCCACCGTCTCACTCCCGAAGACCTGGAAACCATTGAAAATACCATGCGGCAGCTTATCAACCGCAAATTGCCGTTCACCGTCCGTACCATGTCCCGCGCCGAAGCGGAACAGTTCCTGCGCGACCGGCAGCAGAACTTCAAACTGGAACGGCTGGCCGATATCCCGGAAGGGGCCGATATCACCTTCTATACCTGCGGCGACTTCACCGACCTGTGCCGCGGTCCCCACGTGGAACATACCGGCCAGATCGGCGCGGTCAAACTGCTGTCCATCGCCGGGTCCTACTTCCGCGGCAAGGAAGACAACCCGATGCTGCAACGGATTTACGGCACGGCTTTCGCCGACAAGGCCGAACTTCACGCGCATCTGCAACGCATCGAGGAAGCCAAACGCCGTGACCATCGTAAACTCGGCACCGAATTGGATCTGTTCAGCTTTTCCGACAACGTCGGTCCCGGACTGGTATTGTGGCATCCGAAAGGCGCGTTCATCCGCAACACGTTCGAATCGTTCTGGAAAGATGAACACTACCGGAACGGTTACCAGTTGCTGTACACGCCGCACATCGGTCGCAGCACGCTGTGGGAGACCAGCGGACATTTGGAATTCTACAGAGACGCCATGTACTCCTCGATGAAAATCGACAATTTCGACTATTACGTCAAACCGATGAATTGTCCCTTCCACATCGAAATTTACAAATCGCGTCTGCGCTCCTATCGCGAACTGCCGCTGCGCTGGGCTGAACTCGGCACCGTCTACCGCTATGAAAAGAGCGGCGTCCTGCATGGTCTGCTCCGCGTCCGCGGCTTCACCCAGGACGACGCCCATATCATCTGCACCCCGGAACAGATTGAAGACGAAATCGCCGAAGTCCTCCGGTTCAGCCTGAGTATCTGGCATGCGTTCGGGTTCACCGAAATCAAACCGTATCTGGCTACCAAACCGGCCAAGGCGGTCGGCAAGCCGGAGCGCTGGGCCAAGGCCCTGCAGGCGCTGGAACGCGCCGTCCACAAGGCTGGACTCGACTGTGAAGTCGATGAAGGCGGCGGCGCTTTCTACGGTCCCAAAATCGACCTGAAGGTCAAAGACGCGATCGGCCGCGAATGGCAGACCACCACCATTCAGTTCGATTTCAATTTGCCGGAACGTTTCGACATGACCTACATCGGCGAAGACGGCCAGCGCCATCAGCCGTTCATGGTGCACCGGGCGCTGTTCGGGTCGCTGGAACGCTTCTTCGGCATTCTGGTGGAACAGTACGCCGGGGCCTTCCCGGTCTGGCTGGCGCCGGAGCAGGCGCGGATTCTGCCGATCTCGGAAAAGCAGCTCGATTTTGCCACCCGGGTCTGCCGGGAAATGCGTCAGGCCGGACTGCGCGTGGAAGTCGACGCCCGCCCCGGCAGCATCGGCGGCAAGATCAAGGACGCCCGCAAGGAGCGGCTGCAATATATGCTGGTGGTCGGCGACAAGGAAATGAGCAACGGCACCTGTTCGGTTCGTTCCCGCCGGGAAGATCAGTTGGGCGAAATGACGATTGTCGACATTATTGCAAAAATCAGGGACGACGTGGACAAAAAGATTTGATTTCATACGAAGAAATGGTATAATTACATCGTGCTATAGGATTTGAAGTAATAACACCGTAAGGGATATTAAGAACATTATTGGAGGGTCTGGTTATCGCTAAGCTGCTTAAACCCAATGATCGCACATTCAATGACGCCACGGAAGTCCGGGTTGTCGGTGCGGATGGATCGCAATTAGGAGTATTGAAATACGTAGAAGCGCGCAAACAGGCGGCGGAAGCCGGTTTGGATCTGGTTTTGGTCGCAGAGAAAGCGGAACCGCCCGTTTGCCGGATCATGGATTTCGGCAAACTCCAGTACGAGCAGAAGAAAAATCTTCGGGCTCAAAAGAAAAACAATGCTACCCAGAAAGTCAAGGAAGTCAAGTTCCGGGTGAATATTGACGCCCATGATTATGAGTTTAAAATCAAACATGCTCTTGAATTTCTGGAAAAAGGGTATAAATTAAAAGCCACTTTGATGTTCCGTGGCCGGGAAATGGCTCACAAGGAGATCGGTTTTGAACTGATGGAGAAAGTGCTCGGGGACATCGGCGATTTCGGCATTGTCGACGACAGGCCGAAATTGATCGGACGCAACATCATGGCAACGTTGAGTCCGGGCAAAGGAGCCAAACACTGAGACCGGCTGGCATCGGCCGGCTCAGGCGTAACGTTAACCCAAACCAGTAAGTGATGTGTAAAGGAGGCTAACTAACGAGGCCCAAGTTGAAGACCAGAAAATGTGCCGCAAAACGGTTGAAGAAAACCGGTACCGGCAAGTATCGCCACTATAAGGCCGGCGCCCGCCACTTGATGACGGGGAAATCGGCCAAACGCCGCCGTCGTCTCGGACAGGACGGAGAAGTCAAGGGAACTGAGTTGAAACGCATCAAGGCCGCCCTTCCTTACGGGCTTTGAGCCGCAACTTTAAATTTTAACTCAGGAGATTACTTAAAATGCGAGTAACATGCGCCCCTTCTTCCCGTAAACGCAGAAAGCGTGTCCTTGAGCAGGCCAAAGGTTTCTACGGTGCCACCAGCAAGCGGATTCGTACCGCTTATGATGCCGTGGACAAAGCGTTGGTTCATGCTTATAACGGCCGCAAACAGAAAAAACGTCAGTACCGCCGTCTGTGGACGGTGCGTATCAATGCCGCCTGCCGTCAGAACGGCATGAACTACAGCCGATTTATCGACGGCCTTAAAAAGGCCGGGGTCGAGCTGAATCGCAAAGTTCTTGCTGATCTGGCTGTGCGCGAACCGGCTGCTTTTAAGGCCCTTATCGATAAGGCTAACGAGCAGCTGGCGAAATAAATTTCCCTGTTTATTTCACACTTTTTACCCGGCAGATTTCGCCTGCGTCGAAATCTTCCGGGTTTTTGTTTTTTTCAGCACTTCATTTAAAGCGAGAAAAAATCATGTCCAATCCGATTATTGAAAAATTGCGCGCCGCAGTCGCGACGGCAGCAACCCGGTTGCAGGAAGCCGATAATTCCGCCGCGATCGAGGAAGTACGGATCGAAATGCTCGGGCGCAAAGGGTTGATCCCGGCACTGAGCAAAGAAATGAAAGACGTGCCGCCGGAACAGCGCAAAGCAACCGGCATGGCGTTCAACGAGGCGAAAGACCAATTGGAACAGTTGCTGGCGGCCGCACTGGACCGCATCGATGCGGCAGCAACGGCAGCCGCGGCAACTGAACTCGACCTGACCCTGCCCGGCCGCCGCTGGAGTGTCGGTCGCAAACACCCGCTGATGCAGGTCATGGATGACTGCGTGGCAATCTTCCGTCGTCTCGGCTTCATCGTTGCCGACGGCCCCGAAATTGAAACGGTGTTCAACAATTTCGATGCGCTCAACACACCGGACGATCATCCCTCCCGCGATCGTGGCGATACCTTTTATTTTGCCGACGGCCGGCTGCTGCGTACCCAGACCTCCCCGGTTCAGATCCGGGTGATGACGGCGCAACCGCCGCCGGTCCGCATCGTCGCCCCGGGCCGAACGTTCCGTCGCGACACCCCCGATGCCACCCACAGCATGAATTTCCATCAGATCGAAGGACTTTACATCGACGATCAGGTGTCCCTGGGCGACCTCAAGTGTGTGCTGCTCAAGTTCGCGCATGAAATGTTCGGTCCCGACGTCGGCATCCGGATGCGTCCGCACTTCTTCCCGTTCACCGAACCGAGCGTGGAAGTGGATTTCTCCTGCATTATGTGCCAGGGCAAGGGCTGCCGGGTCTGCAAGAATTCCGGCTGGCTGGAAATAGCCGGCGCGGGCATGGTTGACCCCAATGTCCTGACCAACGTCGGTTACGACCCCGAACAATGCAGCGGCTATGCTTTCGGGATGGGCATTGAACGAATCGCCATGTTGCGTTACCGCATCAATGACATCCGCTTCCTTTACGAAAATGATGTCCGTTTTCTGCAACAGTTCTAAACCGGGAGCAAGAATAAAATGTTATTATCCTATAATTGGCTTTCGCAATATATCGATGTTTCGGAAAGTTCTCCCGACGAACTTGCGGCCAAGATGACCATGGCGGGAATCGAAGTCGAAGCGATTGAACGCGCCGAACTCGTACCGGCCGGCATCGTCGTCGCCAAGATTCTCGAGCGCAAACCGCACCCCAATGCCGACAATTTGTCCATCTGCCGGGTTTTCGACGGCAAATCCGAATTGCAGATCGTCTGCGGCGCCCCCAACTGCGATGTGGGAAAAACCGTTCCTCTGGCCGCCATCGGCACCACCTTCGTCGATCCGGAGGACGGCAGCAAATTCACCATCAAAAAATCGAAACTGCGCGGCATCGAGTCTTTCGGCATGATGTGCAGCAGCCGTGAACTCGGGTTGGACGGCGATCACTCCGGGCTGATGCTGCTGGACGATCAGTTGCCGGCCGGCAAGCCGTTGCAGGAAGTTTTCTGCGGCGACACCGTCTACGAGGTGGAAATCACGCCGAACCGCCCCGACTGTCTGTCGCACTGGGGCATTGCCCGTGATGTGGTCTGTCTTTTGGACAAGGAAGCGCATTTGCCGGTGGTCAATTTACCGGAACCGGTAAAAAAAGAAGACGCCGCCCATCTGGTCACGGTGGAAGCGCCCGATCTGTGTCCCCGTTACACCGCCCGGATTATCCGCGGCGTAACCATCGGAGAAAGCCCCGACTGGCTTAAGGAACGACTGCTCAGTGTCGGACTGCGTCCGATCAACAACGTCGTGGACATCACTAATTTCGTGCTCTTCGAACTGGGACATCCGTTGCATGCTTTCGATCTGGATCTGCTGGCGGAACACCGCATTGTGGTGCGCCGAGCCCGGGCCGGAGAAAAGATGACCACCCTCGACGGCAAGAATCTCACCCTGCAGGAACGGCACCTGGTCATCGCCGACGCCGAAAAACCGATGGCGCTGGCCGGAGTCATGGGCGGCCTGAACAGCTGCGTCAGCGAAAATACCGTCAACGTGCTGCTGGAAAGTGCAACGTTCTTCAAATCGAACATCCGCG
>JAQUZV010000051.1 GCA_028691155.1 Victivallales bacterium | reverse complement strand
CCGCTGCAGGGCGGGCGCCGGTACAGTCCGTAATAAGTCCGCCGGGTCGGATCCTGCGGTTGTCGCCGGATTTGTCCTGCCGCCAGTTCCGGGACCAGCTCCCGAAAGGCCTGCAACGCGGTTTCGGTACATTTGAGGTTCAGTGACACCGACGTTTCTTCCGGGGCCACCGCGAGCGGACGCTGGATCAGTATGGCCCCGGCGTCCACTTCCCGGGCCATTTCATGCCAGGTGACGCCGTGCGATTTTTCGCCGTTGATGATGGCCCAGCTCGACGCATACATCCCGGCGTAGCGGGGCAGCGGGGCGTCGTGATAGTTGATGGCCGCACCTTGCGGCAGCGCCAGAATATCTTCCCCCAGCACCATACTGTTGATGACGCTGAAAAGATAGTCGAACGGGCGGATGGACAAAATTTCCCGCATCAGCGGGTTGTTCTGTTCATAGCAGGGTACCTGGTGCTTTCGGACTTCGTGGCGGATGGTGTCGTCCGGGGTAAAGACGCCGAGGACGACGATGCCGTTTTGCTGCAGGATTTCGATGCAGCGCGGCACCATTGAAGTTTCTCCTGCGAGATAACAGGTCTTTTGCGGTGTATCGGGGCACGGACAGCGATATTCGGTTACGATTCGGTTCGGATTCTCCGTCACCTGCCGGAGCAGTCCGGCATAGGCGGCGGCCATTTGTTCCATTTGCCCGGCGGAGAATAATGCGGCGTTGTATTCGAACCAGCCGTAGAGTTCCTCGCCCCGTTCTTCGAAGGTGATGAGGATATCCAGTTTGCTGGTGTTATTGCCGATTTCGTCGTATGACATCCTGATGCCGGAAAAGTTCATTTTGCCGTAGGGCAGATTTTGCAGCAGCAACGAAACCCGGAACATCGGATTGACCGGATTGTCTGGTTTGAGCTCTTCGATGATCTTTTCAAAGGGGACGTCCTGATTTTCCCCGGCCTCCAGCGTGGTGGCGCGGATGCGGCGCAGGAGGGCGGGGAAGCTGGGGTGACCTGCAAAACTGTTGCGCAGCGGCAATGAATTGATGAATAAGCCGATCATATTTCTGGTTTCGGCGTGGTTGCGGTTGGCGATGGAGGTTCCGGAGGTAATATCCGGCGCTCCCGTATAGCGGTGGAGCATGGTCTGGAGCGCCGCGGTCAGGACCATGAACAAAGTGGCCTGGTTGTCGACCGCCAATTGATTCAATCGTTGCGTCAGGTCGGCGTCGAGGGTGAGATAGCGGCGGTTCCCGGCATGCTGTCCGGCGGTTGCCGGGCCGGCGGCGAACGGCAGTCGGGGCGTCGGGTTCATTCCGGCGAGCTGATGGCGCCAGTAGGCCATTTGGGACTCCGTGGCGTTGCCGGCCAGATATTCCCGCTGCCAGAGGGTAAAGTCGAAGTAATCCGGTTGCAGTACTTCCGTGGCGATTTTTTGTCCTTCCGACAGGTGGCGGTAATTGGCGGCGAGTTCTCGGAAGAAGATGGTGCTGCTCCAGCCGTCGAACACCAGATGATGGACTGTGAACAGCAGTTTCCAGTTGTCGCGGTCGAAGCGGACCAGCCGGATCATGAACAACGGCGGCGATTCCAGATTGAAAATGAGGCGTCGATCTTCCCGCACCAGCTCTTCCCAGGCGCTTTTTCCGGCTTCCGGGTCGAGCGGGGAGAGATCATGACGCGGCATGGCCCGGGGCTGCCACGCGGTGATGCTCAGCATCGGTTCGCCGTCGACGATGACGACTCCGGCGCGCAACACGTCATGCCGCAGTACAATCGCATTGAAGGCCTGCTCCAGCAGATCGGGATTTACCGGCCCCTGCAACGTGATTACCAGCGGAATATTGAACAGATTGCCCGCCGCGGCCGTCTGCTCCATCGTCCACATGCCCAACTGCTCCGCCGACAACGGATAATACTTGCGGGGACGGCGGCGGGGCCGGAGCCGATGGCGCGGAGGAAGGGGGACCGGCGCGGCGGCGGACTGGGCGATCCTGGCGGCCATGTCGCGCAATACCGGAGTGTCGAATGCGACATGCAACGGCAGCGCCACCTGGAACTGTTGTTGAATCTCCAGGCACAGTTCGGTGGCCAGCAGGGAATGGCCGCCGAGCAGAAAAAAGTTGTCATTGACCCCCGGCGCTTCGATATGAAGCAGTTTTTCCCATATCCGGGCCAGCTTTTTTTCGCTTTCGGTTTGCGGTTGGGCCTGGGGGTCGAGAGCGCCGGAACCACACCGTTCCGGTTCCGGCAGAGCCCGGCGGTCGATTTTACCGTTGACGGTCAGCGGCATTTGGTCGAGAACGGTGATGGTGGTCGGAACCATGTAATCCGGCAGGTATTCCCCGGTCAGCGCCCGCAATTCCTCCGCAATCCGGTCGCGGTTGGTTTTGAGTACCACATAGGCGGCCAGAAACTTGCCGCCGCCGGTGCCTGGCCGGGCGATTACGGCACACTTCCTGACGTCGGGGTGACGGGAGATCACCGCCTCGATTTCACCCAGCTCGATGCGCAAACCGCGTATTTTCACCTGAAAATCCTTGCGGCCGATAAAATCGATATTGCCGTCGTCCCGCCGGATACCGAGATCGCCGGTAAGGTACATGGCGGCACCGGGATGACGGGGATCGGGAACAAAGACGGCCGCGGTCAGATCGGGCCGCCGGTGGTAGCCGCGTCCGACGCCGGCGCCGCCGATGCATATTTCCCCTTCGCCGCCGGGCGGGACTTCCTTGAGGTCGGCGTCGACGATCCTTACTTCGTGGTTGGTGACGGCCCGGCCGATGGTCGGTGTGGTCCCGTCATCCTCTCCCGGTGCGAATACGGCATAAGTGGCGATTACCGTACATTCGGTCGGACCGTAAAGGTTGGTGAGACAACCGGGAAATCCGACCGGCGGTTTACGGGTCAGCCGGTCGCCGCCGCTGTGCAGGTATTTCAGGCGGGAATGTTCCGGCCAGGCGGCGTCCAGAGTCATTTCCGCCACCGGCGTGGGCAGAAAACATTCGGCGATGTGGCGCTGTTCCAGCCACGACGGCAGTTTGGGAGGTTGCAGCAACAGTTCGTCGGGAATGATATGAAGCGTGGCGCCGCGGGTCAGGTGACTCCATATCTCCCACACGGCCGCGTCGAAGCCCGGTCTGGCCGCCTGGGAGGCATGGTAATGCGGCGGTTCCGGAAAAGTAGCATGATGCCAGAGCACCAGATTGGTCAGGTTGTGATGCTCGATTTCCACGCCTTTGGGGGTTCCGGTGGAGCCGGAGGTATATAAAATATAGGCCATGTCCCGCAATCCGGCCGGATGTTGGACGGGAAGCGGCGCTTGCTGCCAGTCGAACCGGTCGAGATCGAGGCGTTGTCCTTCGCCGCCGAGTGATGGATTGGTACTGTGACTTAAGATGACCCGGCATGCGGTATCCGCCGCAATGAATTTCAGCCGCTCTTCCGGATAGGCGGGATCCAGCGGCACATAACAACTGCCGCTCTTCAGGATGCCGAGCAGGCCGACAATATAGTCGATGGAGCGTGGGAGATGAACCCCGATGGCGTAGTCCGGTCCGGCACCGTGGCCGGAGAGCACTCCGGCCAGAATATCGCTGCGGCGTTCCAGTTCGGCATAAGTAATGCTGCCGGTCGCTTCGGTTATGGCAATGGTGTCCGGTGCGGCGGCTGCCGCGGTGGAAAACAGCTGGTTGACCGGAACCTGAGGGAATGATTGCGGCGAAGAAGGAACCTGTGCCATAATTTACAGCCTTTCAAAATAGCAATGGGCGTTGTTGTTCGGAAAATTCCGAGAGGTGGAATTACTGTGCGTTTCCCGTTGTATATCCTCGACGCTTTTAAGATACACGGCGGTGACGGTGATGCAAATTATCGCATGATTTTTCAACCGGAAATTGCTCCGGCCGGATCCGAAACCGGCAATGATGGGGCAGGGCATGCGAAGCGGCCTTTCAAAACGGCAAAAGCGGTGGCAATTCCGACTGTTCCGACCTTATTTCCGACCGGCATCCAAATTTCGCCCGGTGAATTTTATCAAGTATGCTGTTTGCCCGGCGGTTGAGAGTTTGACGGTCAGAGGACTCAAATGATCACTTTTTGGCCCGGCACAGTTCGCAGGGTTCTTTTCCTGCCGGAGGCTCACTGCTTTTTTCCCATCCGGGAGCCGGGTAATAATTGTCGTTGCAATGTTCCCAATGATAGGTGGTACGGTTTCTTTTGGAATAATACGGAGGCTTTGGTTGCGACATATTTTTTCTCCTTATCCGGGCAAACAGCACAAATCAATATCTCGGATATCTCCGAACAATGGGGAAAACATGGCAAGAAATGCCTCTCCCGGCCGAGGTCGTCTCCGGCAGGCGTTTGATAAACTACGACCGGATTCGTCTCGGCCCTGGAAGTCTGCTGCTGTCATTCCCGGCCGGTTTTCAGAGATATCCTTCAAATGCCGCCATGGGCATTTTCGGCGCTATTGGATGCAAACAAGGAAATACAAGTATTGTCGAAGTGCTATAATAACATGATCGGCAGGGAAATGCAAATATAAATCGCAAGATATTTCAAAGTAATATCGTCTATCGACAGACGACCTTGAACTATTATGGGCGGGAGATATGCCGAAATCCCCCGGAATCGAGGGGGATTTCAGGGCTTTTATCACTGTTGCCCGGCGATTTCCTCTTCTACTTCTTCCGCGCCTTCGGCGTAGAATTTTTCTTCATCGGGCGCCAGTTCCCGTAACAGACGCAGGAATTCACCGGCATGGACCCGTTCTTCGTCGGCAATGTCTTTGAGCACTGCAATGGCCAGTCGGTTGTCAGTCGATTCCGCCAGTTGCATATAAAGCTGAATGGCTTCATATTCCGCCGCGACCATGAAACGAATGGCACGGATCAGCTCCGGTTCCGTCAATTTACGGTCCCGGGCCAGACCGCTGAATGGATGTCCGAAGTCCGGCATGATGATATTCCTCCACTGTTTCGGGTTGAAGTGATGGCTTTTTATTCCTGGTCGGACACGGCGATCAGGGGGGCCACGATGTTTTCGAACAGCTGCGCGGTGGGCGAAGCGGCAAAGGCGTAGACATACGGTTTGCCGTTGTCGCCGGACCCGGCAATTTCCGGTTCGATCGGAATAGTGCCCAGGAACGGCACCTTCATTTCTTCCGCCAGTTTTTTTCCGCCGCCGGCGGAAAAGATGTTGACCACTTCACCGCATTTGGGACAACGGAAGCCGCTCATGTTCTCAATTACCCCCAGCACCGGCACGGCCAACTGGTTGCAGAACGTGATCGACCGCCGGACGTCGGCCGAAGCCACTTCCTGCGGCGTCGTCACCATAATACAGCCTTCCATATCGTCGATCAACTGACAGACGGAAAGCGGCTCGTCGCCGGTTCCCGGCGGCGAGTCGATAATCAGGTAATCGAGTTCGCCCCAGTTGACTTCGCCCAGAAATTGTTTGATGACCGCCATTTTCATCGGTCCGCGCCAGATCACCGCCTGCTCCGGATGTTCCAGAAAGAAGGCCACCGAAATCACTTTCAGATTCGGACCGGCCATGACCGGTTCGATACCCTCTTCCGATTGGGTTACGCCGGCTCCGGTCAGGTGCAGCATCGTCGGGATGCTGGGGCCGTGAACGTCCACATCCAGCAGTCCGACCGTGAAGCCCTGCTGCGCCAGCGAAGCGGCCACATTTACCGCCACGGTGCTTTTCCCGACGCCGCCCTTGCCGGACAGAACCAGAATCTTATGTTTGATGCCGCACATGCGCCGGGTCAGCCGTTGCCGGGCGGCAAATTCCTCCGCGCTCTCTTCCGGTTGCCGGTTTTTGGCCGTACAGGTAGCGCTGTTACAACTCTTGCAGTCCATTATTCAATACTCCAGTTTGATGATAGGCACATGAATCGGAAAAAATAATGCCATGTGGTGCATAATGCAATTTATGTTTAGGTCATTCGTACGGTTTTATCAATGGCGATCAGAGTGGTTTTGCCCGCATCCGTGAGATTATGCGGCATGGTTTCCCGTTTCGCTTCCGGCTGGAAGATGCCCGGCAGCAATTCCTTCATATAGGCGGCCAGGGAAACGATGGTCGGGCCGTAGCCGTCCTTGTAGATGTGATATTCCAGCGATCGGGCCAGTTCGGAGGTATCGGCAAAGCGGTCTTCCGGGCGTTGGGCGAGCATGCGGCGAAGCAGCGCCAGCAGGTCGGCGTCGAGATCTTCGGGCAACAATGACCAGTTGAGCTGATTGCCGCGGATTTCGTCGATCATTTCCCGCAGGGGCAGATCGACATGACGGGGAAATTTTCCGCTCAGCAGGTAAAACAGGACGATGCCCAGCGAATAGATGTCGGATCGGAAGTCGATGGCGGCGCCGACTTCCGCCTGTTCCGGCGAGATAAACGGCAGTTTGCCGGACAGCCCGGAACGTTTTTCCTTGCGGATGTTGGCTTTGGCAATCCCGAAATCGGTCAGTTTGGGAACGCCTTCGGTGTTCAGCATGATATTATGGGGGCAGACGTCGCAATGGACGATATTCATCGGTTCGCCGTTACGGTCGCGCCGGGTATGGGCGTAGGCCAGACCGCGCGCCACCCGGCTGACGATGAAGACCGCCAGTTCCGGCGGCAGCTGCCGTCGGATCCGCTGGTGGAACTGCATGAAGTCGTACAGGGAAATGCCGTCCACAAATTCCAGCACGAAATAATATTCCTTCTTGTACTTGCCGAGCTGATAAATCTGAACGATATTTTCGTGGACCAGGTTGGCGACCAGCATGGCTTCCGAAATAAAATCGGTGATGAATTGCGAATCGGCCGCATAATTTTCCAGAATGGTTTTGATGGCCACCGTTTTGGCGAAACCGTGAACGCCTTTCTGCAACGCCTTGTAAACCGACCCCATGCCGCCGTCGGCAACCTTGGAAATCACTTCGAACTCGACCTGGTCAACAAAAATCTTTTTCATTTATTCCTACCTCAAGTGTTGCTCGTAATTGTTTCAACAGCTCCGGCAGTACCCGTTGATATGCCGTTTCGTTAAACGGCAGAAAGAAATGCTGCCCGTGCAGAAATTTCCATTCCAACTGCCACCATTGCGCATCGTCGTATGGGGTCCCTATGGCGGCCAGTTCCCGGCGGAACGCCGCAATTCTGGGAACGGCCTGCGGTTGGGTCAGGTACAGCAGATCGGCGTCGCAGACGATCTGCTGCTGCCGGTTCTGCGGGTGTTGGGGGAATGCCGTACTCAGAATCAGTTCCCGGATTCGGTCGATCATGGGGACGGAATAACCGAAGCGCGGCAACTCCCGCGCGGCGAAATCCGCGCCCGGTTGTTCATTGTCGGCATAGCGAAACATGTAACCGGCGTCATGAAAAAGTGCGGCGGTACGCAGCAGCAACAGATCTTCGCCGCTGATTTTTTCTGCGGCGGCAATGGCTTCGACTCCGGCCACGACCTCCCGCGTATGCTCCAGATTATGAAAATAATAGTGTCGCGGCAGCCGTTCGGACAAGCACCGGATCATGAATTCTTCCGCTTCGCTGTAAGCCATTGCCGCTTTCCTTATCTTGATGTTCTCCGATAAGCAAAGTATGGGGGCGCACCGGTAAAAACAAGTGAATCCGGTTTTTTTTAGCCAAAAAAACGATAATTTGTTCTTTTGTATTTGGCAGGATAGGCTTATCCGGAGTAAATTACCCAGTTTCTCAGGGGATGAATTGCCGGAGAGGGAGAAAGAACTTTAGGAGGAGAGAAGAGAGAAATGGCTATTGAAATGTCATATGTTTTGATGACGCCATACACCGTGATGAAATCACGCACCGGCGGCATTATTGCCCGGTTGTTGTCCCGTACCGACCTGGAATTGGTGGGCGCCAGAATTATTGCGTTCGATCACGAATTGTGTACCCGGTACGCGGATTTTCTGACCCGTACCGTGTCGCCGAGGGATGCCGATGCGGCCCGGTTGCTGGCGGAATACGTGTCGGCGAATTTTTCACCGCAGGACGGCAAGTCGGAACGCGCCGTGTTTCTGCTTTTTCGCGGGGAAGACGCCTGTGCCAAGCTGGCGGCGGTGGTCGGGGCCATGCTGCCTCAGCGCGAACGCACGGCGGTGGTCGGTGAAACCATTCGCGACACCTATGCCGATTATGTTCTGGACAAAACCGACGGCAGTGTCCGCTATTTCGAACCGGCGGTCTTTACGCCGCCCGAGATCGACCGGGAAATGCTGCGGCGGTTTGCCGATTTTATGGCCGCGGCCGGCAATGTGGTGGAAAACGTGGTCGGGTCCCAGTCCGGTGACGAACGGACGCTGGTCATCATCAAGCCCGACAACTGGCGGCATCCCAGCATCAAGCCGGGGGCGATCATCGACATGCTCAGCCGTACCGGACTGCGGATTGTCGGCTGCAAGCTTTATCAGATGTCCGTCAGCGAGGCGCTGGAATTCTATGGCGCGGTCCGGGAAGCGTTGCGGCGTAAACTGGCCCCGGTGATCGGCGGCAAAGCCAAAACGGCGCTGGAACGGGAATTCGACATTGTCCTGCCGGACGGGGCGGAAGAACAGCTTACGGCTTTGGTCGGATGCGGTTATGCCGACGACCAGTTTGCCCGGATCATCGAATTCATGTCCGGCCGTCGGCCCGATGCCTGTCCGGCCGGAGAGCTGGAAGCCAAAGGTACGGTCAAGTGTCTGGTGCTGATTTATGAAGGGCCCGATGCCGTGGCCAAGATCCGCGCGGTGCTCGGCCCGACCGACCCGACCAAGGCCCCCGGCGGTACGGTGCGTTGCGATTTCGGTTCGAATGTCATGGTCAATACCGCCCATGCTTCGGACTCCGCGGCCAGCGTAGAGCGGGAAATGAAAGTGGTCAAGATTGAAAACAACGATATTTCCGGGGTTATTTACGATTACCTGGAAAATTAACCTGATAACTGAAATAAAATGTCATAAGACTGAAGGATGTACTGATTATGAGTGATAGTCATTGCCCGTTGCTGGGGAACATGACGCCTTCGGCGACGCTGGCCATTACCTCCATGGCGAAGGCCCTGAAAGCCGCCGGAGAAGATGTTTGCAGCATGTCGGCCGGGGAGCCGGATTTCGATACCTTCGACGCGATCAAGGAGGCCTGCATCAAGGCGCTCAAGGACGGCAAAACCAGTTACACTCCCGCCAGCGGCGTGCCGGAATTGAAGCGGGCCATTGTCGCCAAGTTCAAGCGCGACAACGGCATCGACACCACGGTGGAACAGGTGGTGGTGGCTCCGGGCGCCAAATACGCCTGTTTCGACGTCATTGCCAATTTGTGTGCGCCGGGCGATGAGGTCATCATCCCGTCGCCGTACTGGTTGAGCTATCCGGAAATGGTGCGGGGCGTCGGTGCGGTACCGGTGTTTGTCGCCGCTACGGCGGCCAACAATTACGAACTGCGGCCGGAAGATCTGGAACAGGCGATTACGCCCAAAACCAAACTGTTGATCCTCAATACGCCGTCCAATCCGACCGGAGCGGTCTACCGCCGCGCCACGTTGGAAGCGATTGCCGCGATTGCCGTCCGCCGCAACATCATGATTATGGCCGATGAAATTTATGAAAAGCTGATTTACGACGCCGAGCTGCCTCATATCAGTATTGCCTCGCTGTCGCCGGAAATTGCCGCCCGGACGATTACCGTGAACGGGTTCAGCAAGTCATACGCCATGACCGGCTGGCGGCTGGGTTATCTGACCGCGCCGCTCTGGCTGGCCAAACGCATCATCGCGTTTCAGAGCCATACCATTTCCAACCCGACCACCTTTTCGCAGTATGGTGCGCTGGCCGGACTGGAACAGTGCGACGAGCAAGTGGAAGCGATGCGTCGGGTCTTTGCCCAACGCCGCGATCTGATTGTCCGGCTGTTGGCGGAAGTGCCGAAACTCAAGTTTATCCGCCCGTCGGGCGCGTTTTATGTTTTCTGCGACATTTCGGCGTTTCCGCTCAAATCGGCGGAATTCTGCGAACGGTTGCTGGCGGAAGAAAAACTCGCCGCCATTCCGGGCGCTCCGTTCGGCGACGACCATGCCATTCGGGTGTCGTACGCCTGTTCGGAAGCCGCCATCGAGAAGTCGGTGGCCCGACTGAAGAAGTTCTGCGCTTCGCTCTGATTCAAGCGAATTGGTTCCGACCGCCGTACGGTTTTACCGCCGTGCGGCGGTTTGGCTTGTATTGGGTCTGCAATCACATTTCCCCTGTTCCGGCTGTTTTGAGTGGAGAGAATAGAGCTTTACTGAGGAGGCAGAATTTCCGGGCGCAGCCGTGTTCCGGAAATGGCTTCTTTTCTCCCGTCCGACGGCAGCGGTAGCGGACCGGAAATAAATCCACTTCATACCCGGTCATTCGTGCCGTTGCTTTCCTTTTCCGCCCGGTGTTTTATCACCGGTAACCGATGATTATATTCCTGCTCCGGTTTCGCTTCCGGCTGCCTGCCGGTGGGGCAAAAACCGCCATATTTATGCGGGGCGGCTTGCAAATCCGTCCGGCGGCGATAGATTTAATGCGTCAAAATGTCACTAATGCCCGGTTGCCGCCGGGGTTGCGGGCGACAGGGAATGGTTTGTCTTTACCCAGAGGGTGATGTGGAAAGGAGGCGGATAATGGCCGGAAATCCCAAGGAGTCGTTACTGGACCGGCTGATCAAGCGGCTGGATATTCTCGATCCGAACAGCGTGCAGACCTATATTTTGCGTCTGGCGCGGGAAAAAGGTTTTTTTGAGACGATTTTCAATGCGGTGCGGGAAGGTATTCTGGTCATCGACCGCCATTTGAAAATCATTTACTACAATAAAGCGGCGATCGAGTTGCTGGGGTTGCCGGAAGATGTGTCGAAAGTGCACATCTCCCAATTTATCCGGGGGGTGGACTGGCGGCGCATTCTACAGGAAGACGAGGATGAATGGTA
>JAQUZV010000050.1 GCA_028691155.1 Victivallales bacterium | reverse complement strand
TGCACATTAAATAGCTAAAGAACCATTCAATGAATATAAAAACCATTTGGTAAAATGCAAAAGAAAACCGGCAAATAATAATGAAAATATTTATAAAAAAACACTTGATTTCATCACCACCCGAACGGCGGGAAAAATCTCTTTTTCTTGGCGGCATCATCTTGAAAACCAACGGGAGAGGACCATATTTATAATTCAGGTGAAAATTGAAAATATCGTTATGATCGAAGGGGTTGAACTCACGGAAAAGACCGTTGGCGCGGGAACGGAACCGGAAACCTTATTACAAGGTGATCATGGGAAAAACACCCCAAGGAGGAAAGTTTGTTGCAACTGGATAAAATCACGTCATCGCGTTACGAGCGGGTAACCGCCGCCGAACCCCTGGAAGACGGACGCGCAATAATCTGGCAACGGGACGGGAATAACGTGTCGCACCGGGAAATTCCGTTTCGTCCCTTTGTGTTGCTGACCCGGACCGACCTGCTCGACGGCGCGGAACTGGAGCATACCCTGACACCGCTGTCCGGCAGTGGCCCGTTGCAGACCGTGGCCTCGTTCACCGGAATCGGAGATTACGAACGCGCCCTCAAATATCTGAAGCAGGTTACCGGACGGACCCCCTCGGCGCCCGGAGCCCCGTATCTGGTCATCAGCGACCTGACCCAACAATTGTTGATATCCGCACGTTTCCGGCTGTTCCGCGGCATGAGTTTTCGCGACCTGCGCCGGTTGCAGTTCGATATCGAGACGCTGAACACCGCCGGTTATGAATTTTCCAATCCCCAACGCGAAGGCGACGCGGTGATCATCATTTCACTGTCGGACAATACCGGTTGGGAACAGGTGATTTCGCAGCAGGACTACAGCGAAAAAGAATTGCTGGAAGAGTTTGTCCGCCTGGTGCGGGAACGCGATCCAGACGTACTGGAAGGACACAACATCTGCCGCTTCGATCTGCCTTATCTGGAAACCCGGGCCAAACGCCATAAGGTCAAATTGAGGCTGGGCCGCGACGGTTCCATTCCGGTTAAACGCCAGTCTCGCTTCAATGCCGCCGAGCGCACCATCAACTATCCGCGTTACGATATCTTCGGTCGCCATGTGGCGGATACGTTTCATTTGACCACCTTTTACGACATTTCGCACCGCAATCTGGAAAATTACGGTCTGAAGCAGGTGGCACGCCATTTCCGGGTGGCGGCGCCGGACCGCACCTACATCGAAGGCAGCCGGATTACCGCCGCCTGGAGCGAGGACCGTTCCCGTCTGCTGGCCTATGCGCTGGATGATGTACGCGAGACCCGGGCCATTGCCGATATCATGTCGCCCAGCTATTTCTATCAGACGCAACTGGTGCCGCTCGGCTATCAGAATTGCATCGTCCGCGGCAATGCCACCCGGATCAACGCGCTGCTGACGGCGGAATACCTGGCCGTCGGACACAGTATTCCGTTTCCGGAACCGGCCACCGCATTTGCCGGCGCGCTGACCCGCGCGTTCCACGCCGGAGTATTCGAGAACATCTGGCACTGTGATATCCGTTCGCTGTATCCCTCGATTATCCTGGCCGAGGAATGGGCGCCAAAACGCGACGAACTGCACATCTTTCCCGCTTTGCTGGATAAATTGCGCCGCTTCCGTCTCGACGCCAAGGACGCGGAACGCGCGGCAACCGACGCCGCCACCAAGGATTTTTTCAATTCCCTGCAGACCACCTTTAAAATTCTGATCAATTCGTTTTATGGCTACCTCGGTTTTGCCCAGGGAAATTTCAACGATTACGCCATGGCGGAACGGGTAACCGCCCGCGGCCGTGAAATTCTCACCCTGATGCTCGATCATCTGACCTCATGCGGCGCCAACGTAATCGAAATGGATACCGACGGTATATACTTCCAGCCGCCGCCAGGGGTAACCGATCAGGAGGCCATGGAACAAACGGTGCAGTCGGTGCTGCCGCCCGGAATCGAAGTGGAGCTCGACGCCACCTATCCGGCCATGTTCTGCTATAAGAGCAAGAATTACGCGTTGCTCAACGCCGACGGGGAAATCACCATCGCCGGCGCCGCCCTCAAATCACGCGGACTCGAACCTTTCCAGCGGGATTATATCCATGAATTTCTGTCCCGTCTCCTCGCCGGCCGGGCCGATACCATCGATACGCTTTACCGGGAGTACTGTCAGGCCATCGAAACTCGGACCTGGCCCCTGAATCGCCTGGCCAAAACGGAAACCCTCAAAGATTCGGTCGACACCTATCGCCGAAAAATCGCCGGCGGCAAATCCCGCCGGGCCGCCGCTTACGAACTGGCCGCCCAATCGTCCCGCGATTACCGTCAGGGAGATCAGATATCTTATTACATCACCGGGATCAAGGCCAAAGTCGCCGCGGTTGACAATTGTTGCCTCTTGGCCGAAGCACCGCCGGAACGCAATGAGAATATCGCCTATTATCGCGGCAAACTCGATGACCTGCACCGTAAATTTTCCGCTTTCCGCGAGGAAGTTTCCACTGCGGCGGACGCGGCCGAAGACCACCGGCAAATGGAACTGGAGCTGTAGCAGTGCCAAATCGAATCCGGGTAATCGTCATCGGCGCCGGACCCGCCGGACTGATGGCGGCAATCACCGCCGCCGCGGCCGGGGCAACCGTAACGGTAATGGAGCAGTTGCCCCGGCCCGGGCTCAAGTTGCTGTCAACCGGCGGGGGACGCTGCAACCTGACCAACACCGCCACGACCGCCGCGTTGACCGCCGCGTTCGGTCGGCAGGGACGTTTTATGCTGCCGGCGCTGGAAAATTTTTCCCGCGATGACCTGTTGGCCTTCTTCCGCCATCGCGGCGTGCCGGTCACGGCAACCGACGGGTTTCATTTTTTCCCGGCTTCCGGAAGCGCCGCCGATATCCGGCAGGCGCTGCTGGCGGAATGCCGACACGTCGGCGTCACCATCCTGACCGACGCCCCTGTCGACGGGCTGGTAATGGCGGCAAAACACATCACCGGAGTTCGCTGCCATGATCGCGCACTTCCCGCCGAACGGGTTATTATCGCCTGCGGCGGCAAAGGTTATCCGGCCCTGGGCGGTTGCGGCCGGGGTTACGACCTGGCCCGGCAGGCCGGACATGAAATTATCCCGCCGGTTCCGGCCATGGTCGGACTGCAGACGCGGGAAAGCTGGCCCGGAACATGTGCCGGAATTGCGCTTCCCGACGGGGAGGTGAAGATCGATCTGCCCCGTTACCGGGGACGGAAAGAACGCGGCGAACTGCTCTTTACCCACCACGGTTTGTCCGGTCCGCCGATCATCAACCTGTCCGGAGAGGTGTCGGCCCTGTTGCAGAAACACCCGGCCGTCCCCCTGTCATTCAACTGGCAGGCCGACCGCGACCGAACCGGATGGCAGTTGGAAATGAATTCCTGGCAACAGCATGACGGCAAAAAGATGGTGCAGACGTTACTGGCCGCCATTTTGCCGCAGACTCTGGCCCGGCAGTTTTGCCGGGAGGCGGGAATCGCGGCGGCAACCCGGACCGCGGAATTGCCGGCCTCAGGACGCGAGCGCCTGATCGAATTGCTTACCGCCTCCAGACTCGAGGTGGTCGCCACCGCCGGATGGGACAAAGCCATGGTTACGCGGGGCGGAGTGGCGCTGAAAAACATCGATCCGGCAACCCTGTCCAGCCGTCTGGTGGCCGGACTCTATTTTGCCGGCGAGGTTCTGGACCTTGACGGCCCCTGCGGCGGCTATAATCTGCAATGGGCCTTTTCCAGCGGACACCTGGCCGGACACGCCGCCGGCAGCAATCGCTCGGGATGACACGGCATCACCTCTCAATCCCATTGCGATCGTCGCCCCGCGATTATCGGCGACGAATCAATTTTGCGGCAACGGCAACCAGGCCAAAACATCCTTGATCCGGTCATCCCAAAAGCCCCAATTATGATTGCCGGGCATTTCCCGATAAACGGTATCCATGCCGATATTTTTCAGATGATCGTGAAAACGCCGATTGTCTTCGTAAAGGAAATCCTCGGTACCGCAACACTGGAATATCTGTGGTGCCCTCCACCCCTCGTCCACCAGACGGCGACTCAGGTAGAAGAGGTCGTCGGCGGTGTCACGCGGCGAACTGTCGCCGAAAATGGCACGGAAGGCATGGTCGTCAGCCCGGCATCGGGCGGCAATATCGGTGACACCGGAGAGACTGGCCACCGCGGCAAAGCGTTCGGGGAGACGTAATCCCAATTTCAACGCCCCGTAGCCGCCCATCGACAATCCGGCGGCAAACGTCTCTTCCCGTTTTGTGCCGACCGGAAAGAATCGGGCCACGGTTTCCGGCAATTCCTCGCTGATGAACTCCCAGTATTTCCCGCCGTATTGCATATCGCAGTAAAAACTGCGGTCGACCGCCGGCATGACGACAATCAAATCCATGGCCGCCACATAGCGTTCGATCGAAGTGCGACGCATCCAAATGGTATGGTCATCGGAAAGCCCGTGCAGCAGATACAATACCGGAAAAGTTTTGCGGTTGCTTTTGCTGCCGGCCATCCCGATCTGTGCCGCCCCGGTAGGTTGCGGCAGGATGACCGTCATTGCCGTGCTGATGCCCAGAGAAGAAGCAAAAAAATTACAATTGAGCAGTGCCATATTTCACCCCGTAGTTTTGTGTGACGATATTCTTATGCGGAGATTAATATACGCGGCAACCGGGCCGGGACAAAATATCTTTTCCTCTTTTCCCGGTTTTATTGTTCCCTGTAACGGCTATCCGCTCCGGCAATGCGCTTTCGGTCTCGCTTCGGCATGCCGCCGGGAGCCGGAACTTCAGGACGCCGACCCGGCGGAAAACAATGTCCGAGCGAGGTAAATTTTGCGACATTTTCCGGTTTGCTTTCGCTTTCGGTTTGTATAAAAACAACTGCCAGATATATTAAGCTAAAACCTCAATTATTGCAGATGGCAGGCGGTATGGTAAAAAAAACAGTGACGATAAGAAACCGGGATGGCATCCATTGTCGTCCGTCCAGTGCAATATTAAGTGCCGTGGCCGAATACGGCGATACCAAGTTCTTGTTGCAAAGCGATAAAGGCGAATCCGATCTGAGCAGTATTCTGTCGCTGTTGTGTCTGGGGCTGCAACGCGGCGATCAGGTCACCATTACGGCTTCCGGCGACCGGGAAAAGGAAGCCTGTGAAAAAATTGCGGAACTGCTGGAATTCGAATTCGATTTTCCCCCCCGCTAAGACCGGGTGAAATCCATTGCCGTCAGTTTTTCGACGCATCGGGATCGTATTTTTTTTTGTCTTCGGCAACCGCATAGTTTTCGGCAAATCCAATGATCTGATAGACTCCCGACCGACAGGCCGGTTCCCAACGGCGCCGGCGTAAATCGATAGTCGCTTCGAGAACGGGATACATCCACTGGATGAAACCGGGATCTTCTTTGCAGTGCCACTCGAAATTTTGCCCGGCCGCATTGATGGCTTCCAAATTGATGATGTCATCGGATCGTTTATACTTCTTGATTACGATCCGACCATTGCGCAGCTTGGCCACAACAACATCGCCGTGTTCGGGGAATTCTCCCCCCGCGACCAGAATAATCGTGCCGTCGGGAAACTCGGGTGCCATAGCCTCACCGTCAACCGATAACGCAAAATAGCCGGAACGCATTTCATGGGCAAACCGGATCGTTTCGTCCGAGCAGTTTTTGGCATAGCAGTCGATCGGTTCCAGCGCCGGTTCGTATCCGGCGGCCTGAGCAAGAGAAATTACCGGGACTTCGGACAATAATGCTATCGATTCGGTCTTATATCCCGGCGACATGATATCATAGCCTCCGGTTTCCAGCAATTCCCCGAAATAGAGTCGCTTGACTTTGTCAACCTCTGGCCGGGACGGATTGAGCAAGCCGATTATTTTAAACAACTTATCCATGGGCACGGCAATGCGACCGTTCAGCATTTGCGACAGCGACGGGGGTTTGATTTCCAGGTAATCAGCGATTTCCCGCTGCGTCATTTTCCGGCTTTTTATCCAGGTTTTGACCAGCAATCCGATTCTTCTATTTTTCTCTTTCATCTTCGCCTAACCTTCTAATAGCTTATGAATTGCGGCGCTTTCTCACTAATATAAGGTTAGAACCTAATTTTCAAGCAGAAAATATAATTTTTGTTGAATTTTGCCGCCATTAATACTTGAAAAAATATTTCGTTTGAGGCAAATTTAGTTAGGTATTTATCTAATAGTATTGAAGGTGCTTGTTATGACTAAACTCAAGAAAATTCGTTGTAAAAGAAAGATGAGGCAACGGGAACTGGCATTTATTTTAGGGGTTAAACCCGCTTCTGTATGCGAGTTGGAGAAGAACGGCATTCGCAGTGTTCGCACGGCTAAACGATATGCCGCCGCATTGTTGTGCGAACCGCAGATGCTCCTGGAAATTAATTAGGCTATAAACTATCTTTTGATGTATGACGATGATTAATACTACGGTTATAACATGCCGTAATTTTTATAAGGGGAGCATTAATAACCGTTGCGGATACAACAAACCGATGTTTTTCGCCGCAACGGAAAAATTATTGGGGTTTATTGCCGGCCAACATGTTGTCGGACAAAGACCAATCCGGAATGCGGTTGACAAAATTCATTCATCATAAAGCATAAATTCAGCGATAACAAACGAGGTTCGAGCATGAATTGTTACGGCAGTTACAACCACCAGAAAAAGAAATGTATCAAGTGCCAATATGCCGACTATTGCCGGGAAGCGGGCGACCCGGCCGCCGATATGCAGGGGAAAATCGTCTCCTATGAAGCAATAGCACCGATAGAGGAAAAAGTCCTGCCCGTTGTGTCGGTGACGGAACCGAACGAAAAACCGGTTTATTCCCGGCATGACATGCTGGAGGCCATTGCCTTTCTGGTTTGTCTGGATGCTCAAACGTTGTCGTTTCTGGATGAAAAGATCAACAATCCGGCCGTCTCTTTTTCGGAAATGGCCCGTTCACGGCGAATTTCCCGTCAGGCCGTGCATAAATTTATCTTAAAACGGTGCCGGGAGGTACCGGAATTAGCGCCGCTTCTGCATAACCGGCAGAACCGGACGAAACAAGGTGGAACCAACAACTTCATGGAGGCGGTATGCCAAATCAAGCAACAAACATTCAGGAAGAAATCCGCAAAGCCGAACACAAACTCGAAATCCTCCGGGACCTTGACGTCCTTGATGCAGAATTTAGACTTATCAAGAATGAGTATCTGCAAAGGAGGCAGGAATTGTACGGGCGCCTGAATGAGCTGCCGTTATTGACCGGCAGGGAGACGGATGACGAATAACGGAACCGTCATGGCGGCGGAGCCATGAACCGGTCCGCGCTTCCGGCCGGACCGGCGCCCCCCATGATCCCGGCGGCGACAAAACTTACGGGTCCTCCGACAAGTTGCCGCCGGGAACCGATGTTATCGCCGCAGCGGCAATTCCTGTTGCAATACCAAATTCCCGATTTCGATT
Organism: Victivallales bacterium; assembly: GCA_028691155.1. Taxonomy (GTDB): domain Bacteria; phylum Verrucomicrobiota; class Lentisphaeria; order Victivallales; family SZUA-371; genus SZUA-371. The sequence goes on along the minus strand of JAQUZV010000050.1, from coordinate 3,447 downwards.
TCTCCCCGCTTGTCGCCGCTGCCGTCCCACTCGCCGACGGCACCGATCAGAACCGTCCGGATCTGGGATAAATCCAGCCGGCTGTTCTTGTCATTGCGACGGCTCCAGGAACTGACGGCAAATTGCGACAATGGAATGGTAATAGTCGTAAAGGCGCCGTTACTGCCGTTGCGCCATTTCTTTTCATAAGTAACTTCGTCATTTTCTTCCCAGGCGCAGCACAACTGCATGCCGGCGGGAATTCTGGCCCGGTAGGAAATCTGTACGGCAGTCCAGCCGGAACTCAACGGCGGACTGATTTTAATCAGGGCCATGGCCCATAACAGACGCTTCTTGTCGGCGACAAAGGTGAACCGCAGGTTCTTGCCGATTCCGCTTTGTTGCAATGTGGCGGAGGTATAATACGGATGCGAAAGGAGCGTATTGGCACGATTCCAGACGATACGACGCTGCGATGCGGCATTGTCATCGCCATGGCACCAACTTGACGCCAACCCAAAGAGGAGTAAAATCAGAACTGTTTTTTTCATTTTCCCGCGCTCTCCCGATAACGGCAATCATGCGGTTCGACCGGTCCGGGAACTTTCTTCCGGCCGCCCGGTCCGTGGGATATTACAACCCCCTCCAACTCTCATCATCCCGCCGCCGATACGGTTGACGGGAATACGGCCCGACCGAAGTTAGGTACCACAATCCCTCGACATTTCCCCGGCCGCAACCAGCGGCAGTCCGCTCTTATTTAATGGTACACGGCATCCCGTAGCGATGAGATTCCAGAATAAAGCTGAATGCTTCATCGGCATTTTCACACAACCGACACAACTCCAGATCGTTTTCGGCAATCATGTTTTCGCCAAAGACCGTCTGGCGCACCCAGTCCCACAACGGCGCCCAGAATTCCTTGCCGATCACGGCCACGGGAATACGGTTGATTTTATCGGTCTGGATCAGCGTAATCACTTCGAACATTTCATCCATAGTCCCGAATCCGCCGGGATAAATGACCACGCCCTGGGCATATTTCAGAAAACACACCTTGCGGATAAAGAAGTACCGGAAATCCAGACTGATGGACTGATAGAGGTTGGGCCTCTGTTCCGCCGGCAGTTTGATGTTGAGACCGATGGAAACGCCGTTGCCTTCGGTGGCGCCGCGGTTGGCGGCCTCCATAATACCGGGCCCGCCGCCGGTAATGATACCGTAGCCATGCTCCGCCAGCAGGCGTCCGAGTTTCCGGGCATCCTCATAGGCCGGATCACCTTCCTTTTTCCGGGCGGAACCGAAAACGGTGATCAACGGCGCTTCGATGTTCATGGTTTCAAACGATTCGACGAATTCCGACATGATCCGAAAAATCCGCCAGGGTTCGTCTTTGGTCCAATCATCCCAGCAATGGTTTTTTTGTGCTATTTTTTCCATAAAAGGTCCTGTCTTTAATAAAAATTGTTGCTTGCAAATTATAACTGATTCGGTGACGGCGGCGATTCCGGTTCCGGTTTTGCCGCTTGTTCCACCGGGGCATCCTCGCCGAAAATGCGGTTGATATCATCCAGCGAAAGCCCTGGCTCAGCTTTGGAGTCAAGGCTTGGAGCCGACCATTTGTTTTTTTCGCCGAGGAGGCGTTCGATTTCCTCATCGGAAATGTTGGCGTTATCATCGAAAATATCGGCGTATTCCCGGGGAATTTCCGCATTGTCGTCAAAAATATCCTCCGGTTCCGCCGGGATTCCGGAGTCGGCGGCGGCAATGTCTTCCGCGGTTACGGCCGTTGCGGGAGGCGAGGACTCGGGAACAAAAGGAGGGGAACCCGTACTTTCAACCGGAGCGGACAACGCTTCCATTTCCGGATCCGGTTCTCCCGGAAGGGTAAAATCCTCGGCATGCTGCCGGAACAATCCGTCGAAGATTTCCTGGGAAATATAAGGAGAAAAGTTGCTGAATTCCCGAAAATCCTGTGCCTCGGGATGAAACATCTTATCCTCCGGTTTGTTGCGGGCGGCGGCAATGGCTTTGTCGTCGACATCTTCGAAATTTTTACTGCCGGAACTGGTGTCGTCAATCAATGAATCGAGCTGCTGCTTCAGATCGAGGGCGGAAATGACCACTTTCCGGTCGTCACCGATCCGGTTGTTGTCATAATCCTCCAACAACTGCCGCACCGTCCGGATTTCATCCGAACCTTCAATCATGACGTTGGCATCTTCGAAGGCATTGGTGGAAATCAGCGAATCGAACAAGACCACAAAGGATTTGACCGAACTGCTGACACAGTTCACGTCGACACCGATATTGCGGATGGATGATCGGGTAAAGTTTTCCAGATAAACCGCGGTGGCCATATCCAGTTCGGGACGGCTCTGCTCCTGTTCCAGCCGCAACTCGGGAACATTGATGCCGTGGCTTTCAAGAAAGCTTTTCATCCGTTGCCGGGCAAAATAAAATTCATGGAGCAGGTCGGAAGTTTTCAACCGATTCAGACGGGCAATCTCCTGTTCCGGAGAGGCCGGTTCCAGCGGACTGTTCGCATCCGCATTTTCCGGCGCAACAGCGCCTCCATCATGGCGGAGAAATTCGGTATTCTTATCCTGAGTCATCTTTCCGTTATCCTGAAGCTGAACAACAATTGCTTTTCAAGTATAACTGCTCCGGCGAAAAAATCAACATTATGGTTAAGCTAAAATGAAGGAAACCTCCGCCGGTCATCCATTTGAGGACCGCCTCCGTCATGTCCCCCAGGCCGCCGTCATCCCTTCGGCCGCCAACAATCGCCGTTTCAATCCGGTCCCGCCCTGAAACCCGCCGATCCCACCGGCCGCCGCCACGACCCGATGACAGGGAAATACCAGCGGCAAAGGATTGCGGTGCATCACCTGCCCCACCGCCCTGGCGGCCCGGGGCGCTCCGGCCAACACCGCCAGACGACCATAAGAAACCACCTGCCCGGCAGGGACCTCCCGCCGCAAAACGCTCAAAATCCGGCGTTGAAACGGCGTCAGCGGGGACAAATCGCATTCCTCCTCGCGGACGGCATCCCGGCCGGAGTCGTCGCGTAACAGCAACCGACGCCAGAAATCGGCAGCGGCGGGATCGGCGGCAACCGCCTCGGCATCCGGCGGAATTTCCGTCCGGTCAAGGAGCAAACGCTCCACCCGGAAAGGATGGCGCCAGACCATTATCACCGGCACGGCACCGTATTGAAACCTCATGGCATACTTTTTCATCATAAATTACAAATATATCGGTTTGCATAAAGAATAAAGGAGAATATTGTTTTATTTAGTGAATTTTTGGATCACAAAGCTATGCTCGAATGGGTTAAAATAAAAAATCTGGCGTTGATCGCCGAAGCGGAAATAGAATTTGCCCCGGGATTCAATGTGGTTACCGGGGAAACCGGGGCCGGCAAGTCCATCCTGTTGGGTACGGTGGCGCTGTTGCTGGGAGAAC
>JAQUZV010000049.1 GCA_028691155.1 Victivallales bacterium | reverse complement strand
GCCTGTCCGGCGATGTTCAGGGATTACAGGCCAGTGCGGTCAATGTCTCCGGCAATGTTACCGGGATTCAGCCGGCGGCCATCGTCAACTGTGCCGGTAATGTCCGGGGCGTACAACTGGCGGTAGCCGCCAATGTTGCGGATCGGGTTACCGGCTTCCAGGGCGGTCTGGTCAATTCCGCCACCGAAGTCGGCGGAATGCAGTTCGGCCTGATCAATATGAGCAAGACCAAAGGATTGCAGTTCGGATTGCTGAACTACATCGAAGGAGCGGCGGTGCCGCTGTTGCCGCTGGTCAACTTCAAATTCTGACCTCTCCCCTTGTCGTGGTTGCAACCGGCCGTGCTGCTCTCGGGCAAAACGGCCGGTTTTGTCGCCGTAACAACGAAGAAGGATTATTCCGATTCGGCCGGCAACCGGGACAGCAATTCCCGGATGGCGGTCATTTCATGACCCATAATTTCAACCGTGGCACAGCGGGGACAAAAGGTCACCTGTCCGGCAAACGGCGTCGTCGCCAGAAAACGGAGCCATGGTGCCACGGCCCTGGCCACCAGATGGTTCCCCGTTTCCGGTTCATAAAAAAAGCGGATCGCCGCCAAGTCGAACTTCAGCCACCGCAACTGCCCCGCCGGATCACAAAGTTTCTCCGTCATTTCGTGGGGATGAATATCGATGGAAAACCCCAGTTGCCGATTCATCAGTTGATTGCGCAATTCGAGACAGAAAACGTCAAATCCGTCCTCCCCGCCCGGCACCCGCACCGGCAATGCCAGCGTCACCTGATTCAGATAGAGATCCATAGCCATGCCATGCAGCATCCGGAGCAAAGCCCGCCGAAAAGCGGGATCATGCCGGGCTTCCTCAACCCCCAGGTCGACGATGACGCATTCCGGCCGCTGCCGCATCGCCCCCAGCAAACGGAACAATTCCCGCTTGAAGTCACTGATGATGCTGTCGTTCTGCCCCGCAATGCTCCGGCTGACGCCGGAGGAAATTATTTCGGCGGCATTGAAGCCGATCCAACCCCGGCGTCGCCGCAACAGCAGCGCCATGGCCTTTTTCATCTCCATCAGCCGCCCGGAAACCTCGCCGTACCGGCCGGGCCACAACGGCAACTGCCCCAGCTCCGGCAGCGACAACTCCGGCCCGTATGCCAAACTAAAACCAAACTTCATTTCCTTATCGCCACCGCCGGATGACTTCGTCATCATCTCACCATCTCCTGGTTCGGGGAATATAGACATCGAGAGCCAAGGTAATCGTCCAGGCCTCATCCATGGTCATACTTTTCTTTTCGTGGCCGCGCCCCCAACTGTCGGAGTAGTAAATCAGGTTGCGGCGCAGATTATAACCGATAATCAGGCGCTGGTGACCGCCGAAAGCCTGAGGTAGATTCTCTTCCGGCACCAATCCCAACATGACCGACCAGACACACGGAATGCCCTGATCGACATATTTCCGCACATCCCGCAGAAAATTACGGTAGTCGGATCGCCGAACTTTCTTTTTCACCGCCATGAAAACTTCGTAATCGAGCGGCATGTTCTTACTGCTCATGTTGTCGATTTCCATCAACAACCGGCAAAACTCGGTATAGGAATAACGGGTTTTCTTATTTTTCCGGGCAATATCGTTGTAAGCCTGATAGATTTTCTTCAGAATATTGCTGCCGGGCGGCTTCTGGAGATAGAGGGAACGATGATTGAAATGAAAACGTTTTTCCAGCCGGTCCATCCCCTCCTGCATTTTATCCAGTTGCGTCCCGTAACAGGAAGTATCGGAAACCTGCGCCAGCACATGCTGATCGATCCTCTCGCCGTAATAACGCAACACCCGTTCCGCCGTCGCCACCACGCAGTAACCTTTCCTCCCCTGATCCACCATAGGAATATTTTCGATCACCACATCGCCGTCGGAACTTTTCTTCAGGTTTAAACGCAGATCCTTGTCGGCGGGAACGGCCGCCGGCGACGCCGTCGGTGAAGACTTATCCGTCGCCGTTATGGTAAGCTTTACATATTCGCCGTAAAACGAATCCTCTTTACGGGAAGAATCCCGACCGGTATAACTCCAGACCAGCCGCACCTCATCCTGCGCCCCTTTCCAATGCAGGAGATGCATTTTTTTCCCGGCTTCCAGGCGACGAATTTCCTCCGCCGGAGCTTTCCCCCACCGTTCCACCACCGCCGTGCGGACCCGATCGAGAACGTCGAAAAAAGTTTTGCGGTCGATAAATCCGGAATCGCCGCGACTCAAAAAGAGCATTGCCGCTTCCACCGCCCGATCGTCACGAAAGGAAATCAGACCTTCGACAATCTTGCAGCCCCACAGTTCGGTCCGGATCGACGATTCGTTGGCCGCATAACGCAACTGGGTTTTCCGGTTGCTGTTCCAGGCGAACCAGTGTTTTTGCCGCAACTCGCCGGGAGTCAGTTGCCATAGCGTCTCCGGCGTAGCGAAGTAAGAATCCAGCTCCCGGACATTTTTTTCTTCCACGGCCCCCCAAAGCACGTTTCCGCTCCAGGACAATATCAACAACCAACTCAACCAACACTTCATGCTCGTCCTCCCCCTGTGATTTACCATCCGGATTCCAGTAATGTAGACATGGTAACGCCGCCGCCGTGACGGGACACCGTCGGCATCAACTGCAACTGCCGTTCCACATATTTACCCAAAATATCCCCTTCGAGATTGACCGGGGCTCCCGGCTCCCGCTCGTGCAATGCCGTCTCCTGCAACGTCACCGGAATCAGTTCCACCGTAAAGCGGTCCTCTTCCACCTCGATCAGCGTCAGCGACACCCCGTCGATCGCAATACTGCCCTTGGGCACCAGATACGGTCGCAGCAGGGCCGGAACGCCAATCGTCAGCCGGACGTCACCGCCGACCAGGTCGCATGCCAACATGGTTCCGACCGCATCGATATGCCCGGTCACCAGATGTCCGCCGAGGCGGCCGCCGAGCTTCATGGCGCGTTCGAGATTGACCCCGGAGCCAAACTCCAGCAACCCCAGATTGGTCCGCGCCAGTGTTTCCTCGAGGGTGTAAAATTCCAGAATACCGTCATCCCGAACCTTTTCCAAGGTCAGGCAGGCACCGTTGACCGCAATGCTTTCGCCATAAACCAGGTCGTCGAAACGCTTTGCCGGCCGAATGGCAATCCGGGCGTCGGCACCGGAACGGCCCGTCAGGACGCCGGTATTTTCCACTAATCCGGTAAACATGATCCCTTATCCTTTCAGATAGCCGGTAATCCGGAAATCGGCCCCGGCCATAACCATTTTCACGCGATGAAGCGCCAGCGCATCGGCCAGGCGCAACGGATTTTCGCCGCCGACCACCGGACGACTGTTACGGCCGCCAAGTATCTTCGGGGCGATAAAGAAGTCGACTTTATCCACCATCCCGGCCTGCAGCAGGGTCCCGGCCAATTCGCCGCCGCCTTCGACCAGCACCGCCGTCACCCCCGATTTTCCCAACCGGACCATTTCCTCCCGCCAGGCGGCCGCATCGGCCGGCGCAATCACCTCCGGAAATAACCCGGGCTGAAGCAACGCCGCCGCCGCTTCCGGTGTAAGTTGACGCGAAACCACAATCCGACGCGGCTGCACCTCCCAGTCCGGCACCCGCCGCACCGTCAACGCCGGATGATCGCGCCGCACCGTTTCACCGCCGACCATCACCGCATCGGCCCACTGCCGCAACCGCTGCACTTCATCCCGCGCCTCCGGTCCGGTAACCCACTGCGAATCTCCGGCGACAGTGGCAATCCGACCGTCAAGAGTCATCGCCATTTTCAGCAGCACGAACGGCATTCCGGTAGTAATCCACTTAAAGAACGCTTCATTCAACGCGGCGCATTCTTCCTCCAGCACCGGACAGGTAACCGCAATCCCGGCCCGACGCAGAATGGCCACGCCCTGCCCGGCATGATGGGGATTGGGATCGAGGCAACCGATGACCACCCGGGCAATACCCGCGTGGATGATGGCTTCGGTGCATGGCGGCGTCCGCCCGTAAGTCGAACACGGTTCCAGGGTAACATAAAGCGTGGCCCCGGCGGACGAACCGCTGCCGTCGGCCAGAGCATTGATTTCCGCGTGTGGTGTTCCGGCCCGGTGATGATAACCGCGTCCGATCACGACGCCGTCCCGGACCAACACCGCTCCAACCATGGGATTGGGGCTGGTGCGCCCCCAGGCCAATTGCGCCAGAGCCAGCGCCTGCCGCATATATTCCTTATCCGCCTGTTTCATTTTTTCTGTTCGTCTCTCCTGTCCCGGCGGCTGTCGCCGTTACCCGCCGGACGACCACGGGGAACCGGTTATTCCCGTCCAAACAATGCCCGGGCATAAAGTTCCGGGTCGAAAGGCTGAAGATCATCGGGCTGTTCGCCCAGGCCGACAAAGAAAACCGGCAGATCGAATTCTTCCTGGATTGCCGCCGCCATGCCGCCTTTGCCGGTACCGTCCAGTTTGGTCAGCACCAAGCCGGTAACCCCGGCGGTCCGGGTAAATTCCCGGGCCTGATTGATGGCATTGCTGCCCAGACTGGCATCCACGGTCAGCCAGACTTCGTGCGGCGCACCCGGACTTACCTTATCAACGGTCCGGCGCATTTTGGCCAGCTCATCCATCAGTCCCTTATGGGTATGCTGCCGCCCGGCGGTATCGATAAAGAGGATATCGGCATTCCGGGCCTGAGCCGACTGAACGGCATCGAAGGCCACCGCCGAAGGGTCGGCGCCATGCCGGGAGGCAATCACCGGTGAATCGGTACGTTTGCCCCAGAGTTTAAGCTGTTCCGACGCCGCCGCCCGAAACGTATCGCAGGCCGCCAACATAACTTTCCGGCCCTGCTGCTTCCAGTGCCAGGTCAATTTCCCGATCGTGGTCGTCTTGCCGCTGCCGTTGACCCCGACCATCAGAATCACCGTCGGACCGGAAGCGGCAAAATTAATCGGCCGGCGGTTGCGCCCGAGCACAGCCACAATATCGGCACAGGCAATTTCGGTAATATCGGCGGTGGTTTGAATCTGCCCGCGTTCATACCGGTCACGAATCGCCGCCACAATACGGGTCGCCGCCTTCACTCCGAAATCGGCGGCAATCAGCGCGTTTTCCAATTCGTCATAAGTGTCCTGATCCCATCCTTTCACCCCGGAAAAAGCGGCGGCGAGAGAACGGGAAATCGACGTGGTGGACTTTTGCAATCCGCGTTTGAAGATCGAGAAAATTGAACTCATACTTTGTCTACGGCCTCCCGGGCGGGACGAGTCAAGTCATCCTTGATCGCGTTGAGCAGACCGTTGATGAAAGTGCCGGATTTTTCCGACCCGTAAATTTTCGAGATGCCGACCGCTTCGTTGATGCTGACAATCGGCGGCACATCCGCCATATGCAACATTTCACACACCGCCACCCGCATGATATTGCGGTCGACCGCCGCCATCCGGTCCAGATTCCATTTTTCCGATTTGTCCAGAATCATCCGATCGATGCGTTCACGGTCATCCCGAATCATTTTAATCAGCTTTTCGGCGTAATCGCGTCCTTTGCGGAACACCCGGTTGCCCGGAAATTTTCCCGACTCTTCCGCCTGCTGCCAAAACAACGCCAACAACCGGTCATCGCTGGTTTCCGCCAGGTCTTCCTCGAACATGAACTGCATGGCCAGTTCGCGTCCCAAACGCTTGAAGTGTACCTGGCTGTTAATCTCACTGCTGTTCGTCATCGCCGTCCATACCCTTCAGTTGCGGCAGACAACGGTTCAGGTTGGCCATTTCAATCGCCGCCATGGCGGCATCCGCACCCTTGTTGCCGGCTTTGGTGCCGCTGCGCTCAATCGCCTGTTCGATATTGTTGGCGGTAACCAGACCGTAAGCCACCGGGACACCGCTGGCCATGCCGATCTGCGCCAGGCATTTGGACACTTCGCTGTTGATATATCCGGCATGAGGCGTCGCCCCCTGGATCACCACGCCCAACGCCAATACCGCGTCATATTGGCCGCAAAAAGCAAATTTTTTCACCGCAAACGGCAATTCATAGGATCCGGGCACCCAGGCCACGGCAATATTGTCGGCATCGCCGCCGTGCCGGACAATCGCGTCGACGGCGCCGGCAAGCAGCTTGCTGACGAAAAATTCGTTAAACCGGCCGCAGACGATCGCAAAACGCAAGTCCTTGGCTTCCAGTTTACCTTCATATACCTGTTTGATTTCTTTGTTCATTGTCATCTCGCTTTATACTTTATAACCGTTATGAATTTAACCGGATTAAGCAAAATTACAATCCCGCATCGGCAAAAACCGCCAAATCGGGCGGTTTCGCCGTCGGGACCCGATCAACGGCTCGCGCAAAATCGGCGTCGCCCGGATCCGGCCGCCGCGGAGCCGCGGCCCGGAGCGTCAAATCAGATGACCCATTTTTTCCTTTTTGGTCTTCAGATAATAGGAATTGAATTTCTGCGGCGGAATCACGATCGGAACCCGTTCCACCACCTCGAACCCGTACCCCTTGATACCGATAATCTTATGGGGATTGTTGGTCATCAGCCGTACGCTCTTGATGCCAAGGTCTTCGATAATCTGGGCGCCGGAACCGTATTCGCGCAGGTCGGGGGCGAAACCGAGTTTGATATTGGCCTCAACCGTATCGCAGCCCTGGTCCTGAAGACGATAGGCGTGAATCTTATTGACCAGCCCGATCCCGCGTCCTTCCTGACGCATATAGACAATGGCTCCCATGCCGGCTTCGGCAATCATCTCCATCGCCCGATGCAGCTGGTCGCCGCAGTCGCAGCGGGCGGAATGGAACACGTCCCCGGTCAGGCACTCGCTGTGAACCCGGACCAGAACATTCTCCTTGCCGCGCACCTCGCCCATAACCAGGGCCAGATGTTCCAGACCGTCAACCACCGAATGATACATGATAATTTCAAATTCGCCGAAACGGGTCGGCAATTTGGCACTGCCGTCGCGCCGCACCAGCATCTCATTGCGGCGGCGATAGGCGATCAGATCGGCCACCGAACACCATTTCAACTGATGTCGACGCCGAAACTCGTCCAGTTGCGGCAGCCGGGCCATAGTCCCGTCGTTATTCATAATCTCGCAGATGACGCCGGCCCCGGTCAGACCGGCCAGCCGGGCCAGATCCACCGCCGCCTCGGTATGTCCCGCCCGACGCAGAACTCCGCCCGGACGTGCAATCAGCGGAAACATATGGCCGGGAGTGATAAAATCGGATAATTTCGATTCCGGATCGATCAGCGCCGCCGCCGTCCGGGCCCGATCGAAAGCGGAAATACCGGTAGTCGTACCCTCGCACACGTCGACGCTCTGGGTAAAAGCGGTCCGGAAAGGATCGACCTTGGATGCCTCACTGACCAGCCCGACCCGTTCGGCCACCTCCGGTGCCAACGGCACGCAAACCAGTCCGCGGGCGTATTTGGTCATGAAATTGATAATTTCCGGGGTCACTTTGGCGGCGGCACAAATGATATCGCCTTCGTTTTCCCGATTTTCGTCATCGGTGATTATCACCATTTTACCGTTGCGGATGTCTTCGACCACCGCGGTCACACTGTCAAACTGCACCGTCATTTCAATGCTGCTCCTTATTCTTGCTCGGGGCGGACCGGCGCCGCTACGGCACGGGTTCCCGCCGACGGTTAATTAACTTCGGCCGTCACCGGGTGATGGCATAACCGGACCCGGTAAATTCTCCGGAAAAGATAGAATGGAAGCAGACGCCCCGGCGTCGCAGAGATGCAGTTGCTCTTCTTCCATCCAGACTTTACTGTCGGTCCCGGAATCGCACCGGATCGGCCCCACCGTATCAGCGGGGTTCGCGGACTTTACCGCCGGTCAGGAATTTCCCGTTGACATACGGGATCACCTTGCCCTGAAGAATTCTTTGATAATGTCAAATTAACATATCACCGGTCAGCGGCAAATACAAATCGGATGAAGAAAAAAAGTCCGCCGCCGGTTTTATTCCGCCGGACGACACGGGATTGCCGGCTCTCCTCAACCGGTCGGAGATCACCTTTATTCACCGGTAAAATATTGCTTTTACTCTTGCAATTGCCTCCGAAATGTCTTATGTTCTGGAATAGGGATCAGTATAAACAGCGCAGGAGAACCCGCGATTATAAGAAAATTGGTTTCAGAAAAAACAGCAGGAAAGACCATAGAAATTTAAGTTCGTGTGAACTTTCAACAGGCGTTTCGGTTACAAAACCACCAAGATACCAGTAAGGAAACCTAATGTTGGAAGTAACGCCCTCATATACTATTTTCGTATATCTGGGCGTCCTTCTTTCGCATTCCTTCACGAGGCGCGTGGTGGTGCCTGTAACCGGGTGCGAACAGGGACGTCCTTTTTTTGTCCTGTCTTCCCACCCCGATTCCGCCTGTAATACATTAATATGCCAAGGGGGTAATCATGACACGGAAAAGTGACGACGGGGAGATAACGTTTTTCCCGGAACAACAACAACAGACGTTTACGGCGTTATTGGCGGAACTGCCGGAGCGAATCGTCGAAACCAGATTCCATTGCGGCCAAAGCGGCAAAATCATGCGTTTGACCATTAACAGTCCGACCCGGTCGCGGCTGGTCTATCTGCATTATCATCCCGATCGCGGCGGAAACCACGTTATTGCCAAAACCGAATCGAGCGAGGCCCTCAATGTGCCCCGGTTGTTTTTGATGCTGCAGGTTCCGCGCTGGGATGATCATCCCACTTACACCCCAGCGCTGAACGATGAAATGCGTCTGGTACTGGGGTGCTCCCGTCGCCTGCCGTCGCTGGTGGGACGAAACGATTTCTATGATTTGACGGTGGGACTGGCCGATGCCGTCGACCGCATCGAAACCATTTGGACGCGTCACAGTTTCGACCTCGATTCGTGGTGCAACACTTTCCCGGCGTCCTTGTTTAAATCGGAAAATAACCCGTCTTTTTAATGATTCGAAGTGGATATTTTGTCACATTGGTACTATGTTGAAAATTGTTCAAGGGAGCGTTGGGATAAAAAATGACAGCCAGAAGCAATTTAATTGCGTTAACGGCAGGAGTGGTTTTATTGTCGTTCGGTCATTTCGGTTGTATTGCGGCAAACCAGGTTGAGACAACGCCGGAAATCACCGACCGCCAAAAAACCATCATCCTTAAAGCGGGCGCAACCACCGAATTGGAATTGCCGGAAAATCCGACCACCGGATATCTTTGGCAATATGATAATTCCGCACCGGCAACATGTCGTGTCGAGGATGACCGTTTTATTCCTTCGACCAGCCCTCTGGTGGGAGCGCCGGGAACGCGGTGTTGGAAATTGGTTGCCGTCAAACCGGGACGGGCCGTTTTATCCTTTCGTTATGTCCGGTCATGGGAAAAGGACCGGGAACCGGCTCGGCGGTATACGGCAGTCATCGTGGTGAAATCACAATAGGTTTGATTCTTCTCTTGAATCGGCGGCCGCGGGCAGCGGCCATCGGGGCATAATAACCGACCGGAGTATTGAGCCGATCAATGGTGTTACCATCGGGAGGACTGCGGTTTCGCCGTCCGCGATAACAGTTGAAACGATTTCGTTCAGATGTAGCGGTGTGGAGTAGTTCAACATGAGACGTAAATTTTCGGAACTGGTAAATCATTTTACCGTTCCCGCCTTTGTTTTGGAAGTTTCCCGACAACAAATTATTGCCGCCAACATGCCGTTCCGTAATTGTTACGGCAAATTTCTCAACCGCCAGGTCAAACTGGAATTGCCGGAGCCAGTTGCCGACAAGTTTTTTTTAAACCTCACCTCCGGGGATGCCGTTTTGCAGCTGCATCCGGCGCCGCCGGAAGAAGCGGAGTTTCAGGCCCTGATCTTCCCGGAAGGGCTGGGGCTGGTTTTCCGGCATTACCTGGCGCCCTCGTCCCAGCCGGCGGAAGGCCGGGTTGCCACCGGCAACACGCCCTGTTTTCATTTGAATTATCTTTATCATCTGGCCTCCGGCAAGCGTACGTTTGCCGAACCGGAACAATTGCAGCACCTGGGGTTGGCGCCCGCCGATCTGCCGCCGGAAAAATTCGACTGGCGCGCCATTATCCCGCCGGAGGACCAGCCGACTTACGACGCGGCGCTGACCGAATTGACCGCCTCCGGCGGCAGTCGAGAACTATCCTATCGCGTCCGGCGTCTCGACGGCAGCATTTGTCCCGTCCGCGATTACTGCGGGGTGGCGACGCCGGCCAATCAATGGCCGGTATTGACCGGTGCCATCGTCTGCGACTGTCGGCTCGAAGAATACGTGGCCCAGGCCGGAAAACAGGTTCTGGCGGGACGAATGCTGGGCGGTATGATTCATGATTTCAAAAACCTGCTCGGCGGCATTCGCAATATTGTCGAGTGGACCGCCAGTATCGCCTCCGACCGGCGGGTATGCGACGCCCTGAAAAAAACCCTGGTCTACACCGACCACGCCACCGAAATGATCACCGGAACGTTGCGGCTCAACCAGACCGAAGCCAACCCGACCAGCGAATATCTCGATGCCGGCAGGGAAATTATGGAGATGGAGGGCCTGGTCGGTAAAATCATCCCCGCCTCCATAACCATGAACATCATCATTGCCGACCAGATACCATTGATCTACGGTCCCAAGTCCTTGTTCAAAAACATGTTGCTGAACCTTTGCGTCAACGCCCGTGACGCCATGAAAAAACATGGCGGGACGCTGACCATCAAAGTCGGCAGGGCGGATACCTCCGCAGATCATGCCGCAGGCCATGTTATTTTAAGCGTCAGTGACGACGGTTGCGGCATGACGCCTCAGGAAGTAAATCAGGTTTTCGACGCCTTCTATTCCACCAAAACCTGCGGCACCGGTTTGGGCATGTGGATGGTCCGCAATGCCGTCAATGCTTTTTGCGGCCACATTGAAATCGACAGCCGGGTCGGCTGCGGTACAACCGTGCGCGTTATG
>JAQUZV010000048.1 GCA_028691155.1 Victivallales bacterium | reverse complement strand
TGCGCGGTCCCGGCCGGTGTCGCGGCGCCCATCTCCCGTCGGACTAATCCGTTTCCGCATTCCGGCACCGGTTGGCGGATGATGTCGCCGCCTCTTCGATGCCGGACACCGGTTCCGACACCGGTGGCGGCGAAACCTTGTTGCCGATCATTTCGGCAATATAGGAATTGCAGTAAAATTCCAGTTCATCCAGCAAAGCGGCAAAATCGATTTTATCGCGAACGCAAAGACTCTTAAGATATTCAAACCGGGCCTCGATCTCCTCATTGGTGGCGGTAGTAATGAAATTGTCATTGAAAAGTTCATCGAAACGATCCATAATGCTGCTGGTCTTGTCATACATGGCAACAACTCCTTACCTTGGTTTAATCGGAAAAAAACATTCATCTTTTGCATTGCTCTTGCGTAAGCGTAATGCAACAACGGCCCAAAGTCAAGCAGTTAATGTCGAATATTGCCAAGAAAAAAGCAATAAATTTTGCATTTGTGCACGCCATTGCGACAAAAACCCGATGTTCCGACGGCTTCATGCTTTCACCTTCGTACCGTTTCCCGCGGTCGTGCCGCATGATCTCCGGAGGGAGATTTTCGCGTTTTTTTTACTTTCCGGTTTGACATCGGGAAAATCCGGCTTATGTTTACTCTCTTTTCTGCCATACCGAACACCATGGAAGGATTGTGCCTTTTTTGCCCGGCCAATCCGCTCACAGTGCGTTTGCAAGTGCATACGATCTTTATTTTAAGGTAATTATGTCGAAGAAAAGCGAAAAAAACCGTAATTCTTATTGGACATGGCCTCGATCGGCGTGTATTTTAAGTGCTCTGTTTGTCCTCGGTGTAAGTACGCTAAAGGGCGAAGAGAAAGGATCTCCGACCATCCGGCACGATGGGAAGACGATGATTCGGGCGGCGGCAGCCGTAAAGGAATCGCGTGTGCTGGACAAGTTGTCGTTACTGGACAACGAACTGGAGGAGATCCGCAAAACCAAGCTTGCGCTGCAAGACGAACGGGCGTCCCTGGTCAGGGAAAAGGCCCGCATGCGCAAGGAGTTTATTGACACAATGCAGCGGTACCAATTGCTGGAAAGCATGTATCGGAGATTGCAGCTTGGCGTCGCCGCCGTGGTTGACGAATCCGGGAAGACCACGGGCGAGGCACGGGAAGAACAGCTGCTGGAAGCCCTCCGACGCATGATAGACGACAACAAGACCCTTACGCTGAAGGTCGTCGATTTCTGCGATTATATGGACGGAGTAATGGACAAGATCCAACCCGACAAACTGGAACGGGCTCGAATTCAATATCGGCTCGACGGTTTGCGCGGGGATGCCGGACAGAGCAGTGCCGCCACGGAGCAGTATTCCCGGAAGAGCATGGTGGAAGAATCGCGGATTCTGGCCGTCAATGCCAAGCTCCGTGTTGTCGTGATTGCCGCAGGGGCGGTGCAGGGCGTGAAAAACGGCCTGAACTGGTTTGCGGGAAAGGATCGGACCTTCCGGTTGCAGGTGGTGGCGGTGAGACCGTTCATTGCGGCGGCAACGGTAGTGGAAGGTAATATCAATGAATTGGCTCCGGGGATGCAGGTATTCACCGGGAGCGGAAAAAAACAACAGTAAGAGAAACGGAACTATGGAAGTTCGAGCTATAACCAAACATGCGAGAATCGCACCGGAAAAGGCCAGACATGTTTCGCGCCTGATCCAGGGGCTTCCGGTCATGGAAGCTTTGGCTGTCGTCGACCTGAGCCCGCGCAAAGCGGCTCGGCTCCTCGGAAAGACCTTGCGTTCGGCGGTGGCCAATGCTGAAAACAACTTTGATTTGAACCGTAACAATCTGACTGTCGTCACTGCGGTCGTCGGCCCCGGGCCGACCATGAAGCGTTTTCGTCCGAAGGCGCGCGGTTCGGCAGGTCGGATTCGCAAGAGAACCAGTAACTTGACGATTGTCCTCGCGGACAAATAATTAAGGGGATTTTGCTGTGGGACAGAAAGTAAATCCAATCGGGCTGAGAACGACGATCACCAAGAACTGGGAATCACGCTGGTTCGCCAAGAAGTCGATTTACGGCGACTGGCTGCATGAAGACCTGAAGATTCGCCGGTTTATCAAGACTTCGTTCTCCAATGCGGCGATTGCCCGGATCCAGATCGAACGATTCGCCAGCCGTATCCGTATCACTATTTTTTCGGCGCGTCCCGGTCTCCTGATCGGGAAGAAAGGCGCGGAGCTGGAATCACTGAAACAGTCAGTGGCCAAATTTGCTCCGGGCAAAGAAATCTACGTGGATATCGTGGAAGTCAAGCGCGCGGAAATCAACGCTCAGCTGGTCTCGGAAAACATTGCCATGCAGCTGGAACGCCGGATCGGGTTCCGCCGGGCGATGAAGAAAGCCATTCAGACGGCCATGGATATGGGCGTGGAAGGCATCAAAATCAACTGTGCCGGCCGTCTCGGCGGAGCGGAACTTGCCCGTAGCGAGCAATACAAGGAAGGGAAGATTCCCCTTCACACGTTGCGCGCCATTATCGACTACGGCTTTGCGGAAGCCAATACTACCGCGGGTAAAATCGGAATAAAAGTCTGGATATGCCATAAAGAGGCTATGGAGGATCAAGAACATGCCATTAATGCCAAAAAGGGTAAAGTACAGAAAGGTTCAGCGCGGAAATAACGCTGGGCTTGCCTATAGCAACAATCAGCTCGACTTCGGCGATTATGGCCTCCAGGCCATGACGCGCGGTTATGTCAGCAACAACCAGATTGAAGCGGCCCGTGTCGCGATCAATCGTCACCTGAAGCGCCGCGGTAAGGTATGGATTCGGCTGTTCCCGTTCAAGCCCATTACCAAGAAACCGTTGGAAGTGCGTATGGGTAAAGGAAAAGGCAACGTCGAAGGATGGGTCGCCCCGGTCAAGCCCGGTCGCGTGCTGTTCGAAGTCAGCGGCTGCACCGAATCGGAAGCCCGCGAGGCCATGTCCCGTGCGGCCAACAAGCTCATGCTGCGTTGCAAGTTCCTTATGCGCTAACGCCGGAGGTTAGGATAACATGAAAATTAAAGATATTCGTGAAATGACCGCGCCGGAAAGGGAGACGCTTCTCGTCGATCTGAAGAAAGAGAAGTTCAATCTCGCCATCCAGGCGAAAACCGGACAGCTGGAAAAAACCGCCCGGGTCAGACAGGTCCGTCGTGACATTGCCAAAATTATGACCGTCATGACCGAGACCGACGCGGCGGCAACCGTTGAGGAATAACGAAAATGGCTATCACGCAAGATGAAAATAAAGCAGTCCGCGGCAATCGTAAGCAGCGGGTCGGCGTTGTGATCAGCGCCGCCTGCAACAAGACGATCACCGTGGAAGTGACCCGGCGTACGGCCCACAAGCTGTACAAGAAAGTCGTTAACATCAAGAAACGTTATGCCGTTCATGATGAAAACAACGTAGCCAATGTCGGCGATTTCGTCCGGATTTCCGAAACCCGGCCGCTGAGCAAGACGAAAAATTGGCGGTTGCTGGAAATCATCCGACGCGCCGACGAACAGTAAGCTGGGAGGTAATGAGTTATGATTCAGATGCAGACCAGCATGAATGTGGCGGACAATTCCGGCGCCAAGAAGATTGTGGCAATTACGGTACTCGGGCAGCGCAAGCGCGTCGCCCATGTCGGTGATATTGTCACGGCTTCGGTCAGGGAAGCGATTCCGGGCGGTTCCGTCAAGAAGGGCGACGTGGTCAAGGCCGTCATCGTCCGTACAGTGCACAAAATCCGCCGTCGCGACGGTTCCTACCTGCGTTTCGACAGGAATGCCGCGGTGGTAATCGATGCGCAGAAGAATCCGGTCGGAACCCGTATTTTCGGGCCGGTTGCCCGTGAATTGCGCGAGAAGGATTTTATGAAGATTGTTTCGTTGGCGCCGGAGGTGTTATAATGAACAAATACCATGTAAAAAAAGGCGATACCGTGGTGGTCAACACCGGGGAATGGAAGAAACGGGAAGGTAAGATCCTGGCCATTCTATCGAAGAAAGACCGGGTCGTGCTTGAAATTGCCGGGCTCACGGACGAAGACCGGGCCCGAATGGGTAAACGTTCGATCAAGAAATCGCAGGCCAATCCCAATGGTGGAATGGTCGAACGCAGCGTTTCCGTTCACGTCTCCAACGTCACTAAGAAGAGCGAATAAGGCCGGGACGCATCATCAAGGAGAAAAACCATGCCGGACTTGTACAAAAAGTATAAAGAAGAAGTAGTCCCTGCTTTGACCAAGCAGCGCGACTATAAAAATATCATGGAAGTGCCCAAGCTCAAGAAGATCGTTCTGAGCAGCGGGATCGGTTACGATGCCGAACGCGACGCCTTCCAGGAAGCGAAAAAACAGCTGGGCAGCATTACCGGTCAGATGCCGGTAATCACCAAGGCAAAAAAGAATGTGGCGAATTTCAAACTTCGCACCGGGATGCTCAACGGGGTTATGGTAACCTTGCGCGGCAACAGGATGTATGAATTTCTGGATCGTTATGTTCACGTTGCATTGCCGCGTGTCCGTGACTTCCGCGGCATTCCCAAGAAGGGGTTTGACGGCGCCGGCAACTACAATGTCGGTTGTCCGGACATCACCATCTTCACCGAAGTTGATCCTGACGCTCTGAAATATCCGCTCGGGTTCAACATTACCATGGTCACTTCGGCCCGGACGGACGCGGAAGCCCGCGATCTGCTCAAGCTGATGGACCTGCCGTTTGCGGAATAATCAGGAGAAACTGGAAAATGGCCAAAAAAAGCATTATAGCCAAGAGTATCCGCGGCAACAAGTTCAAGGTTCGCAACTATACCCGTTGCGCCAACTGCGGCCGCGCGCGTGCTTATATTCGGAAATATAAACTGTGCCGTATCTGTTTCAGAGAATTGGCATCAACCGGGAAAATTCCCGGCGTTATCAAAGCCAGCTGGTAAGGAGACGATCAAAACATGAGTATGCAAGATCCGATTTCTGATATGTTGACCGGCCTGAGAAACGCCGGAATGGCCGGACTCAAGCAAATCACCATGCCTTCTTCCAAGGTCAAGGTCGCGATGGCCGAGGTCTTCAAGAAGGAAGGATACATCAACGATTACGCCGTGGAAGGCGAAGGAGCCAAGACGGCCCTGAAGATTACGATGAAGTTCTTCAATAACAAACCGGTTATCGAAGGCCTCAAACGAGTCAGCAAACCTTCCTGCCGGATTTACTGCACCAGCCGGGAAATTCCCCGTATCCGTAACGGTTACGGTACCGTAGTGATGTCGACTCCGCACGGGATCATTTCCGGCCAGGAAGCGACGAAGAACAACGTCGGCGGTGAAGTCCTCTGCTATATCTGGTAATTCAAACAAGAGGGTTTAGTAATGTCACGAATTGGAAATAAAGTGATAAAAATACCGGCCGGCGTCAAGGTGGAAGTAAAGGATGGCGTGGTCGCGGTGGAAGGCAAAGCCAAGTTGGCGCTGGATGTTCCGGCCCGTGTGTCGGTCAATGTCGCCGGCGACGAGGTCAGTGTTGTCCGCAACGACGCCAGCCGGGAATCCAACGCCCTGCAGGGGTTGGCCCGCAGCCTGATCAACAATATGATGATCGGCGTGACCGCAGGCTTCAAGAAAGAGCTGACGATCATCGGGGTCGGTTACCGGGCACAGGTCAATGGACAGAAGATGACCTTGAATCTGGGCTATTCCCATCCGGTGGAATACCAGATTCCGGCGGGAATCAAGGTATCGGTGGCGGATAACACCAAAGTCACGATTGAAGGCGCGGACAAACAGTTGGTCGGCGAAGTGGCGGCCACGATCCGGAAGTTCCGGAAGCCCGAGCCCTACAAGGGCAAAGGAATCCGTTACAATGACGAACGTGTAGTGATCAAAGTCGGTAAATCCGCAGGTAAATGATCCGGGAGTGTATAAACAATGCCTAAGAATAGTTCAAATAAAGTTCAGCGTCAGCGTCGGCATATGCGCCTGCGCCGGAAAATTTCCGGTACGGCCGAATGCCCGCGGTTGTCCGTCTGCTTTACGGCAAATAATATTTATGCCCAGCTGATTGATGACGATAAAGGCGCCACGTTGGCGTTTTCTTCTTCGCTGGAGAAAGCGTTCAAGGAAGCAAATGCCAAAGTCAATGTGGCCGGAGCGCAGCTGATCGGTAAAATGATCGGCGATAAAGGCGTTCAGGCCGGGATTACCAATGTCGTTTTCGACCGGGGCGGATTCCAGTATCACGGGCGCGTCAAGGCGCTTGCCGAAGCCGCCCGTGAATCCGGCCTTAAGTTTTAGGAGCTACCGATATGGCGAAAAACAATAACGAAAATATCGCGAGCAGTGTTTCCGAATTCGAGGAAAACGTCATCAGTATCAACCGCTGCTCGAAAGTGGTCAAGGGCGGGCGTAACTTCAGTTTCGGCGCTCTGGTGGTGGTCGGCGACCGCAACGGCCGGGTCGGCTACGGCTACGGCAAGGCCAATGAAGTTTCCGATGCAATCCGCAAGGGCAGTGAAATTGCCAAGCGCAGTCTGGTTAAAGTACCGACTTACGGTGCAACCATTCCGCATGAAGTGGAAGCCCGGTTCAGCGGCGCGAAGGTGCTGATGCGTCCGGCGGCTCCCGGGACCGGTTTGATTGCCGGCGGCTCGATGCGGGCGGTGCTGGAATTGGCCGGTATCCATGACGTGCTGGCGAAATCTCTGGGCGCAGGCAATTCGGTCAATGTCGTCAAAGCGACGATGAAGGCCATCGGCCAACTGGCGGCCCATAAGGATATCCTGGCCAAACGTGGTCTTGAAACCGTCTAATCTGGGGAACAAAAATGAAGTTACATGAAATGAAACCAACGGCCGGTTCCCGCAAGGCTCGTAAGAGAGTCGGACGCGGCGACAGCTCCGGTCTGGGCAAGACGGCCGGACGCGGCGACAAAGGTCAGCATTCCCGTACCGGCTCCAAGAGCCGTCCGTATTTTGAAGGCGGACAGATTCCGTTGTTCCGGCGTTTGCCCAAACGCGGCTTCAACCAGCCGAACCATGTGGAATTCAATCTGGTCAACGTCAGTGTGCTGGAAAAGAATTTCGCGGCGGATGAAGTGGTTGATCTGGACGTGCTGAAGAGCAAAGGGATCATCGGTAAGAGCGACCTGCCGTTGAAAGTATTGGCCAACGGCGAACTTACCAGGGCCCTGACGGTCAAGGCCGCCAAATTCTCCGAAGCGGCCAAGGCCAAAATTGAAGCGGCCGGCGGCAAGTGTGAGCTGGTTTAGCAATTGACCTCCGGGACGACCGGGATTAGTCCCGATCGCCCGGATTTAACTTTTACAGACGGGTAGGGAGCAATGTTCAAAGCATTCTTAAATAGCTTGAAAATTAAAGAGTTGCGGTCAAAAATCCTGTTTACCGCGGGGATTATTGTGCTGGTTCGTCTGGCGGCGAACATTCCCTGCCCCGGCGTGGATCCGATTGCCTTGAAGGATTATTTCAACCAATTCCACCAGAGCAGCGGCGGCAGTGGTCTGGTCGATATGTTCGACCTGTTCACCGGGGGTGCATTGCAGCATTTCGCCGTGGCCACGTTGGGAATCATGCCTTATATCTCCGCCTCCATTATCATCCAGTTGCTGACTCCGGTGCTTCCTTCCCTGGAAAAAATGATGCGGGAAGGCGATGCCGGGCGACAGAAAATCAATCAGTACACCCGTTATCTTACCGTTCTCATCTGTCTGGTTCAGGGTGCGGTAGCCGCAACGGCAATGATCGATCCCACTAAAATCAATCTGCCGAAACCGACCGCTTCGCTGGTGGTTGACAGCGGACCGTTCTTTCTTGTCATGACGGTTATCATCATGACCTGCGGCACCATGATTCTGGTGTGGCTCGGCGAACAGATTACCGAACGCGGTATCGGCAATGGCGTATCGCTGATCATTACCATCGGGATCATTGCCCGGCTGCCGAATGCATTGCAGCAGCTGATCGAGCTGGCGCGGTCCGGCGGCGGGGTCACCGGCATGCATTTCACCTCGATACATCTGTTGATTTTGTTTGCGGTCTTCGGGTTGGTTACCGCGGCCACAATTCTCCTCACACAGGGACAGCGGCGGGTGCCGATCCAGATGGTTCACAAAGGATACGGCAACATCAAGGCTCAGACCGGCACCACCTATATGCCGCTGAAAGTCAATTTCGCCGGGGTTATGCCGATCATTTTCGCCAGTGCCATTCTTCAGGTAATTGAAGTGGTGATCCGTTATTTCCCGTTCACCCGGGATTGGGCTTCGGTTTTGCAGTTCGGCGGCACCGGATACAGCATCGTTTACGGGATCATGATTATCCTGTTTTCGTTCTTCTGGGTTTCCAACCAGTTCAATCCGATGCAGATTTCCGACAATCTGAAAAAGGAAGGGGCGTTCATTCCCGGCATCCGTCCGGGGCAGCCGACCGCCGATTTCCTCGACACCACCATGACCAAGGTGACGCTGGCCGGTTCCATCATGTTGTTGTTCCTGGCCTTGTTCCCCACCATGCTCTACAGTAATTTCCGACTGCCGTTCATGGTTTCCTCATTTTTCGGCGGCACCAGTCTGCTGATTATCGTCGGGGTGGTGCTCGATACCCTGAGTCAGTTGGAATCGCAGCTGACGATGAGAAATTACGAAGGATTTCTGAAACACGGCAAGATCCGCAGCCGTCGGGCCTGAAAAGGAATTTTCAACCATGGCGGCAGACGTAATTGCCATTGACGGTCCGGCGGCATCCGGCAAAAGCACCATTGCCGCCCGGATCGCCGGAATTTTGGGCATTCCCTACATCAATACCGGCAACATGTACCGCGCAGTAACTTTTTATGCGTTGACGCGGGGAGTGAAGCCGTGCCGCGACCGCCAGACCGAAACGGTGGCGCTATTGGATCGTCTGATCCTGGAATATCGCCGCACGGATAACGGTACTTATGAATTGTTTCTCAACGGTGAAGCGGCCGGAGCCGCGATTCGCACCCCGGAAGTGACGGCGTGTGTCAGTCAGGCGGCGGCCATGCCCGAAGTCCGAACCTGGCTGTTGCGGCAACAGCGCGATTACGCGAACCTGGGGCGGATCGTCATGGAAGGACGGGATATCGGAACGGTGGTATTTCCCGATGCCGCCTACAAGTTTTTTCTGACGGCGTCGCCGGAAGCGCGGGCACGGCGGCGTCTGGGGCAAGCCGGGGAAACGCCGGCCGATGCCACCATCAGGTCGGTTGCGGCGGAAATTGCCGCCCGTGATCGTCTGGATTCCTCCCGTGCGGCGGCGCCGTTGCGGCAGGCACCCGATGCGGTCCTGATCGACAGTACGGAGCTGACGATTGATCAGGTGGTAGACATCATCATTGCGCGGGTGCGTCATGCCGACCACTGAACTTGCCTATCGCGTTCCCTATGCCGACACCGATCGGATGGGGGTGGTTTATTACGCCAACTATCTGATTTATTTCGAACGGTTGCGGACCGAGTTGCTGCGGGAACACGGTCTTCCCTATCGCCGCCTGGAAGAAGAGGGATTGATGTTGCCGGTAATCGAGGCGCACTGTCAATACCGGGCCTCGGCGCATTATGACGATTTGCTGACCATTACTGGTCGCGTGGCGGCCATAAAGGGAACGCGCATTCGGATCGAATGTGCGGTTTATCGCGATGAACTATTGCTGGCGGAAGGTTATACCGTGCATGCCTGCCTCAACCATATCGGTCGTCCGATCCGGGTGCCGGATAAGCTGGTGGCACTGGCCGACCGGAAGTAACCGTCATCATCATCCCGTCGGGGTCGCCTGTAATCAGTCGAATGACAGCGTTTTTTTTCTTGCCGTCTTATCTCCCTGAGCCGGTCTTTTTTTTCTGACGTTTGCCCTCTAAAACAATCTTGTCGCGTTGTTTTCACGCGGGTTTGCGACTGGTCACGGTGTCATGAATGGACAAAAAAACGCCGACGGAATTTCTCCCGGCGGCGTCTGTAATATGTCGTTTCAGTATCAGTAGCGGTAATGCTCCGGCTTATAGGGACCGGCGACCGGAACGCCGATATAATCGGCCTGTTGTTGCGTCAACTCAGTCAATTTGGCCCCCAGTTTATCCAGATGCAGGGCGGCAACTTCCTCATCGAGCTTTTTATCCAGCCGATAAACCCCGACCTGCCGTTGCGGGTTGCGGGCAATATCGATCTGGGCCAGGGTCTGATTGGTAAAACTGCACGACATGACGAAACTCGGGTGTCCGGTCGCGCAACCCAGATTGACCAGCCGTCCTTCCGCCAGCAGATAGATGCAGTGGCCGTCGGCAAAAGTGAACCGGTGAACCGGGCAGGAACTGTCTTTGATCGCCAGCTTGGTTACGCCGGGAAGCTTTTCCAGCGCTCCGACCTGGATTTCGTTGTCGAAATGACCGATATTGCAGACAATGGCCTGGTCTTTCATTTTGGCCATATGATCGGCGGTAATGATATCGCAATTACCGGTAGTGGTCACATAAATATCGGCGTACGGCAGGGCATCCTCCACCGTGCAGACCTTGAAGCCGGCCATGCAGGCCTGAAGGGCGCAGATGGGATCGACTTCGCTGACCAGGACCCGGGCACGTTCGTTGCGCATGGCTTCGGCACAACCCTTGCCGACGTCGCCATAGCCGCAGATCATGACGGTCTTACCGGAAATCAAGACGTCGAGAGCGCGTTTGATGCCGTCCGTCAGAGAGTGGCGGCAACCGTAGACGTTATCGAACTTGCTTTTGGTTACCGAGTCGTTGACATTAATGGCCTGGAACAGCAGTTCATTTTTGGCCGCCATCTGGATCAACCGATGCACTCCGGTCGTGGTTTCTTCGGAAACGCCCCGGACATTGGCGGCAATCCTGTGCCAGTGTTGCGGATCTTCCCTGAGCACTCGCTGCAACAGTCGGTTGATGACCTGCAGTTCATGATTGTCGGTCGGTTCGTCGAGAATGGCCGGATTTTCTTCCGCGCGGTAGCCGCGGTGAATCAGCAGTGTGGCGTCGCCG
>JAQUZV010000047.1 GCA_028691155.1 Victivallales bacterium | reverse complement strand
GGTGTCTGGTACTATTCCGCGGTATTGACGGCGGCGGCCACCATTTGCCTGATTGCGGTGTTCAGCCAATACCGTTCCACTTATGCCGATAATCAAGGTGTGGTCATCAGCAAACGGGCTCAGGTTTACAATCTGCCGTCGGAGAATTCCGGTTATGCCGGGCTTAAATTGCGCTATGGCGAGAAGGTGTCCATTGAGGAGGAACGTCCCGACTGGATTCGGATCAAGGCGGAAAATGTGGAAGGATGGGTTCCCGCCGCCGAGGTCGCCGCGATTTGGGGTAATGCCACGGCTGCTGAACTGGATAAAATCTGTCGCTGAACCGATGTTGGTCGGGATGCCGCCGGGGATTTTTACGTCGGCGCGGCGGGGGGATTCGGGGGAATCATGACACGGCGTTGCGCATAATTACCAGCGTCCCACCGAGAAGAACCGATAGGACCAAGAGTACGCGGTCGGAGAACAGCACCCGGGTTGGATCGCCTTCCGCGCCGCGCTCGATGATGAGACTGTAACGCATCAGCAGGAAGATCACTCCGGGAATTGTCCACATCAGGGGGGTGATTTTCATGTTGCTGTTGTCGCGCGACGGAGAATTGATCGTCCAGAGGGCGTAAAATACAATGGTCAAGGACATCATGATGTACATGTTCCGGTCGAGAAAATTCCAGGAATATCCGTTCAGGACCGAACGCGTTTTTACCTTCTTTTCGCAAAGCATCTCGTTGCGGCGCTTGCCGAGTCCCATGAACAGGGAGGCGGCAAGGATGGTCAGGAACATCCAGGCCGACAATGGAATAGAAAGGAGTCCGGCCCCGTAGAAGAGCCGCAGCAGGAATCCGGATGCAATCACCCCGACGTCTACCAGCACGATGTGTTTCAGCCAACGGGAGTAGCAGAGATTGCTGACGGCGTATGCCGCCAGGATTGCCCACGGTTGCCAGTTCGTTCCCGCCGCAAGATACCCTGGAATGAGCATTAATGTCGCCATCGTTCCCAGCAGCAGCCATGCGGCGGCGGGGGAGAGTTCTCCGCTGGCCAGGGGGCGGCGGCATTTCCGCGGATGGTGCCGGTCGAATTTGATGTCGCAGAGGTCGTTGTAGATATAGACGCACGAGGAGAGCGCGCTGAAGGCCGCCGCTCCGAGCAACGTCGTGACAAAGCCTTCGCCATGGAACAGCTTGCCGCTGAAGATCAGCGGAAGAAAACAGAGCGCGTTCTTTATGTAATGGTCCACCCTGAGCAGCTTTATGACGGCGGTGAATGTTTTCAGCATGGAATGCAATCCTTTCATACGGTAGGATAGTTGATGGTTCCCCATTGCCAGATGGCATAGATGGCAGGGACATTGCAGGCGAGCATTCCGGCGGCGGTTATTCCGATCACCAGCCGCCGTCCCCATGGGCAACCGTAGAATATTTTTTCTGTCAGAAGCCAGAGCAGCGCGCAGGATGCCCACTGAAAATAAAGGGTGTAGAGCACCATTCCGTTTTCCATGCTGCCCCAGCCGACCACCAGAAGCAGGAACGTCGAAAACAGCATCCAGCGGAAGCAGAGCCGCGCCCGGTCGTCATGCCGGTTGAGGAGGTAGGCGCATATCAGGAGGGCACCGATCAGAATTCCGTCCCAGGCGATGTCTCCAGAGGGCGGAGCGAGTTGGAGCGTCCGGTCAGATTCCACGATTTGTGGCGCAATAAAGCAACTGGAAATAAAATGGAGGTACTGTTCCCATTTGTTTGCCCACGGTACTCCCTTTCCGGTGAAGGTGGCGTAAAGGTGCAGTTTCTGGATCAGCTTTCCGATCAGTCCCCATTTCGCGGTGACCAGCGCCATGCCGCCGCCGAACAGAATGGCCTGCACCAGCACGTTTCGCCGTCTCCGCCAGGTTTCTCCGGGAATCAGAAACAACGCAATGGCGCTGGAACTTAGCGTTCCTCCCGCGGCGGCGAGCAAGACTCCGGCGCCCGTCTCGCGGCAGAGCAGCAGATAAAGCAGCAGGAAGAACACCGCGATCACATACTGCTCCTGCATCAGGGAAAAGAGCAGCACGGGAAAAGAGCTGTTCGCCAGCAGGAAGAACGCCGCCTTGTCCCAGCGCTTTAAACCCAGCAGATGCGCCAGGAGAAGTACCGCCCCCTCCAGGAAAACCAACTGCGGGAGCGCGTAGGCGGCTCCCCGCACCCAAGATTCCAGAGGCAGAAAATAGGCGGGAAGATGGAACAGCAGCACATGGAGAGAAAACAGCGCGAACAGCATCTGCCGAAAGTCATTTTCCTGGGAAAACAGGTTGATGTATGTGCAATCCGCGGCCAATATGCCGCTATCGCTGGTAAAAAGAATATCGTATTCTTTGACGTATGGGGGCCAGGGGTAATAAAACAGATTCGTGGAGTGAAAACAGATGATCACCGCCGTGCCGAAAATCAGGATTCCCAGGAGAAAAAGAATCGCGTCGAATCGGTCCAGGGAACGCCATAGTCTCCCCACCGGTTCTTCGACCTGCCGCCATACGAGCAGAAAAAGTCGTTTCACGGCATACCATCCGGCCGTGGCGACCAGGAAGATTCCCAGTCTGTAGCAGTCGCCAGGCAGATGTTCGAACCCGATACCCGTAACCCGCAGATATTCGGACATGATCCAGAGTTGATTGGGGACGGTGAGAAGATAAAGTTGGCCGGCCAGGAACAACACGGCTATCGCGGAAAAGAGCGCGTTTTCACTGCGGCTGCGGAATTTCGGCAGTTTCTCTTCCCAGCGCCATTTGATAGCGGCGAGGGAAGCCGCCGCCGCGAGCGGAAGGCCCAGAAGCCGTACCGGTACGCCCGCTTTCAGAAATCCGTAATGAAAATAAAGGATCAGACATGCCAGTGACAGGGCGAAAAAAGCCGGAGCACCACTCGATCTGATCATGTCTACTCTGCGAATTCCCGGAGAGGTTTCCTTTTGGGGATGAACAAAAGAATGATGTAATCCGTTATCCGGGAGATTGCAATTCGGGAAGCGAAAAACTTTTGAAAAACGGTTGGGTGCTCCTTCGGCGAAAGAGATCATCGGATGCTGAGCGTCTTGAGTTCCCGTGCTGATTTCGTGGCCTCGGACACTTCGCCGTGACCCCATCTGCCATTGAATTCCAGCGTTGAAACCACCCCGTTGCCGCTGTCGTTGACTCCGATCATTTTCTTTCCCATCGGTTCTGGCTGCTCTTCGCCGTCGAAGTATTCGACAGGGCCTCTTGTGTTCCCCAAGCCACTTTGCCGCGGCAATGCAATACGGACAGATGTTCCGGGCGTAGACTTTGAGCATGATTCCCCCCCCCTTGCGATTGCAGTTTCGCACTAACGTGAATATGACATAAAATTGAGAAAAAAGCAGGCAAAACCTCTTTTTATCGGTTATACTGTAATCCCTTACATTACAATTATAACCGAGCGCTCAACCTATGAAAAAATATGGTTGCGTGCCGAATTTTTTTGTTCCGCCGGTTCTGGTTTATGATTTTGAAACTCCGATATGCGCTTTGTCTTCGGCCTGCCATTTCTCGTCGAGTTCGATGAGCATGGCGGCGGCGAGGCGCAACCGCGAATTCTGATGAGGAAAGACTATAATCGGGGATGTACGTTTTTTCCACTTCTCATTTTGAAATTCCATAAAATCCGTGTTGCCGCTGCTGTCATTGCCGCTCTATATTCAAGCCCGGCTTTCGGTCGCTTCCGGCAGTAATGCCGGGTCCGAAGCGGCGATGGAATGCGGGTCTGCGTGTGAGGAGAGATCCCGGGACAGGGCGGCTTGGCGTTTCTCGCGCCGGTAAATGGTATCCATGGCGACAATTACCGCCAGAATATACATCAACTGGTAAGCGTTGTCGGTTTGCCGCAAGACCCATTCCAGGACGGACTGTAGATAAATAGCCGATAGTCCGCCGGCAAAACCGATGGCAATAAATTGTTCATTGCGGTGGCGCAGACGGAAAATGTTGCGGAAGTTGATCCAGTAAAGTCTGAGCAGCAGCAGCAGATAGACGGCCAGGTTGAACCAGCCGGTTTCCGCCGCAATCATCAAATAGGTGCTTTCCACCAATCCTTCCGTGTATCCTTCCGGGTGTTTGATCTTTTTATCCTCTTTGAAATACTGGTAGGGCGGATTGACTTTCAGTCCGAAATTGTTCAGGCCGACGCCGAAAAAACTGTCATTGGCCATATTGCAGGCGGCCTTGGCCAGTTGTTCCCGATAGAGCCGTGACGTTACCGGAGCATATTTGAAGCGTCGGATGATGGTGGGGGCGGCATAGCCGAGCAACATGCTTCCGACGATGACGGCAAGTACCGTGAAAATAACTTTTCGCGATGTCATTCCGGTCAGGCAGGAGATTCCGAACGACGTCATGACTCCAAACAGGTAACATGCCAGTCCGCCGCGTGAAAGCGTCATGATTTCCATGGCCGAACACATGGCAAAGGTCATGATGCTGAAATAGATGAGACGGGGTTTGTCGCCGTGATAGTTGATGGCCAAAGCCAGAAAGAGCGGTCCGAGCACGGAACAGTACATGGCCAGCGAATTCTGATGCGGAAACGTTCCGCGGACCTGAAACATGTGGAGAAAATAACGTTGCAGTATCGTTATGGCGAAAATATAACAGATGACAAGACCGAAAAACTTTATACCCAGAATGATTCGGTCGTAATTGTTGAAATAGTTGCTCAAGACCCAGAAGAGAAAATACATGCGTACCAGTTTCAGGATTTCGAACCAGGAATAAAGTTGGATGTCGGCCCGGGCAATCGAGGCCATGCTGAGCAGGAAATAGAGTCCGTAAAGCAATGATCCCGGCGGCAGCAGCCGAAGCTTGAATTCTTTGCGGAACAGGATGACAAAAAATAGAATCACCATGGCCAGGTCGACGATACTGATTTCAAACCCCCGCGAGGTGCCTTTGTAAAGTCGATGGGAAAAAAAATTGATGGCCTGCTCGTTGCGGCAGGTGAAAAATATCGCTATGAACAGCACCGATTTTTCCCAGAACCTGCTCATGCAGGCCAGAATAATCCCCACCGGGACCCCGAACAGCAATACGGCGAAAAAAATATAATATTTATATTCCGACAGCATGTTCCGCCATATCGTCCGGTTAATTACTGGAATTGATATTCAAACCGACATTTCCGAACGGGCCCATCAACAGATTGATCAATTCAGCCGTGGGGAACAGTTTTCTGATGGTCGTATTGTATTCCGACAATCCGCCGCGCGGCACGTAGACGATATCGTTCGGTTCCAGCGCAAAGTCGATGCCTTTGCCCGTCATCAGTTGATCGACGTTGATCTTGTAAACCTTGGGATGAACCATGCCGCCGCGGATGACCAGAATATTTTCGGCATTGGTGTCCTTCAGGCCGTTGGCATAGGCAATAAGCTGAATCAGCGTCATGTTTTCCTTATAGCCGACATAGCTGGGATTGTTGACTTCACCCAGAATATAGACCGAACGATTCATGGATGAAGGAATGTAGATGTAATCGCCGTTGCGCAAAGGAATATTGTTCAGGTAATCGCCTTCCCGGATCGCCTTGATGAAGTCGACCGGCAGAACCTTGCCTTTACGGACGATAATGGCATTTTCCAGGTCGGCCAGTTCCACCGTATCACTTTGAAACAGCCCGACGGAAAAACCTTCGGCCATGGCAATGGCATCGGAAATGCGCAATTTGCCGTTGATGGGATAACATCCCGGCCGGTTCACTTTGCCGTTAATGGTGAATGCGGAGCTTTGAACCCGAAACGGAGCCAGCGATACTTTGGGATAGCGGATAAATTTTTTCAGACGCTGCTGAATGTCTTCCGTGGCTTCGACAATGGTCATGCCGCCGATTTTTACCGGGCCGATCAGCCCGACGGAAATGTACCCGTCCGGCGATACCGTCATCAGATCGACATTCAACTCCTCGTTGTCGTAAACCCGAAAGACAAACTGATCGTTGGCCGAGATGCGATATTGATCTTCCGGCAGTTTCTGCAGTTTTTCCAGTTCCTTTTTGATCTCTTCCCGGGATTGTTTGGGCGGCGGAATTTCTTCGAATTTTACCGGAGTAAAGGGTTGGAGGGGAATCTCCGGCGTACTGCGGCAGCCTGTTGCCAGCGCCAGGGCCAGAATTACGAGCGTCGAAATTGTATGTTTCATAAAGCTTTTCTCCTGAATCTTGGCGTCAGCTTTCCGGCTGATAATAGGGGCTGTCCACGCCGTTGAGAACCCCGTAGAGCCGGGTGACATGCCGTTCCCGCAGAAAATGAATACAACGCAACAACGCGAGTTTCGGCGACTGCCGGAATCTGGCCACCAGAATGGCAATGGTTGCCGCTCCGGCCACGGAGGCAAACAGTTGTCGGTTGTCGTCGAAATCGAACAGTTCCCAGATCACATAGTCGTAATGCGGCTGCATTTTGGCCATGAAATGCTCGATCATGGCCCAGTCCGTCGGCACCAGAAAGGTTTGATCGGTCAATTGGAAATAGACCTGATGTTGCTGTCGGGCCGCTTCTGACGCGTCAAATTCGGCCTGATCGTAAATTATCGGATTGATAACCACGGCATCCGGCGGCAGATGATGTCGGCTGGTGACAATGTGAAGGGAACGTTTTTTCTGAAATTGCAAAATGGTTTGCAGTCTTTCAATCAGGAACGATTTGCCGGCTTTGGTTTCCGTTCCGCCCACTGCCAGCAACACGGTCCGTTCCGTATCGCCGATGACCTCCTGAAGCCGTTGGAAAATGATTTGAACCAGACATTTGAAATCTTTGACGGAAATCCGCGATACTTTCGGAAAGGTGCCCAGTTGCCGCAGGCCCAGCACCGTGACGAGGTCAAACGGCGATTTGACCGTAAAATCGAATAATTCCCACAGCAGCACTCCGGCGACGGAAAGCAGAAAGGCCAGGATCGTAGAAATCATGATCTTGATACGGCGGTGTTTGACATCCGGCGTCAGCGGCGGTTCGGCCCGTTCCAGAATGTTGATGTCGCTGACATTGGTTTTCAACGCCAGCGACAGGGCGGAGATCATGGAATCGACTTTCAGAAACTGATCCCGTTCCAGCTGCAACTGGGTTTTGACTTCGTAAAACTTCGATTCGAGGCGGGAAAGCCGTTCCAGATCGTCCCGTAAGTTGTCAATGGCTCCCTTTATCTGTTGAATATTGTTGCCCATGCCGCTCAGATCGGAAAACGTCTTGTATTTCAACTGTTCCAGCGCGGACCGCACTGGATTTTCGCCGTAGTACACTTTGGTCGGGGCCGGTCTTTTCCCGGCGTTGCGGTCGATTTCCGCCTGCAACAGCGCCACTTCGTTTTTGACCTTCAACACCCGGGGATTGTCGTTGGTGAATTTCTGCTGCAATTGAAGCAGTTCTTTTTTCATGGCGTTGAGGTCGGCGCCTTCCGGCGACCAGACTTCATACGAAATTGGAACCTCCGGATTCATTTTCTCCACATAGCCGTTGATACTGGCGATCCGGTCTTTACTGGCCGCCTGCTCCAAACGCGCCTGCAACAGTTTTACCTCCAATTCGTTGAGCTGGGAAAATTTACTGCTCATCTCCGAAGAGACCGAAATCACCTTGTATTTGGAGAGATATTCCTGTTCCTGATTTTCCAGCTTTTTCAGGTTGTCCTGAATCATCTTGCGGCTTTTGAGATAGTAATCGTAAACCTCTTTGACGGAGTGACCCTGCATCCCCACGTAGTTTTCAATGAACACATCGGCCAGTGTATTGGCAATATCGGCCGCGTACTGGGGGGTACTGGCGGCGGCGGAAATCGTGATCATATTTTCATTATCGTCTTCGGCGCTTACCCGGGTCATGGCATAGAGCCCGTTCAGCGACACCGGCAGCTTCAGACGTTTGATGACTTCCCGCATATTTTTCCGGGTCCGGACCATTTCCATGATCGCATTCATATTTACCGGCTTGTAAATATTGGGGATGGTTTCATTGTTGAGCATCTGCAGGTTGGTATGGCGGAACAGCAGACACTGCGACACCCACGCTTTGGGGTTGTAAACCGCCAGATAACAGAGCGATACAATGGCAATCGTCAGCGGCAGAATCGGCAGGAGCCACCATTTTCGAAATAGTGAAATCAGAAAAACACGCAGATCCAGCTTGAAAATATTCAAGTCGATCGGTCCCCAGATCGGCAGATCGGCCCTGATATTGTTGTTTTCGTTGCTGTCAACCAAAATATTATCCCTTTATTTTCATGGCGGCCGTGACTTTGTCACCGGCGGAAAGCGAAAATATATACCCCGCTCTCTTTCAGTTAAAACGCAACCACAGCTTCCGATAAGCCGTGGCAACCGCTTCGGGGCTGCTGTCCGGTTTTATTCCCGGCAATAAGACAATGTAACGCTTTTGTGAGCCGGAATCAAACAGCAAACCCGGAAAAACCGTGAAAAGGATAAACCGCGGATAACGTTGGTAATGCCGCCAGTTGAAACGTGTTATCCCTGCGGTCAGCAAATTGAGAACCATATTTCTGCCGCGGGCAATCGGGGTCGGATGGCAATCCGGCGGTTCTTCCCGGAAGACGAGGTCCTGCAGCGCTGCCATGTCGGCAATGGGACGACGGTAAAAACGGCGGAAAAAATCCAGATAGGCGTCATGAAACAGTTGTCGCGCCGGCTCCCACAGAACTCCGATCTCTTCCGGCGTATAATCGCGTGGCTGCTGTTTGAAGGTTGCCGCCTGAAGATACCATTGCGCGGTCGGGTTCAGTTCCGGCTCCGTGGTGGCCAGTTCCCGCAGTCGGGCGAGGCGGGCGGCCAGAGTGGGCTCGTAGGCATTACGGGCGATCAGGGCGGCATCACCGCAGGCCAGGACCGCTTTCCACAGGTTGCGGGCCGTGAAGTCCGTTGCGGCCGGGGTGGATAATCCGGCCGCCAGTTCGGTCCGGGCCAGCCATAATCCGGTGCCGCGGTTGAGCAACAGTTTTGCCCCCTCTTCCAGCGGCATTCGCTTCAGGTCGTATTCCGGCATGGCGGCTAGAACATCAGGGGCGCCGTAAACCACCATATGTCCCTGCTTCAGTTCCTGCCACATCATGGTGAATGGTGTCCGCGGCAGCAGCGACAGGTTTTGCGCCGGTCCGAAGTCGACATGAATTCCCAGTGCTCGGGCCGGTTCCGTCATGGCGGCGGCCAGCTCCGCATCGAGCCGACGCCGGCTTCGCCGCGACCGACCTTGAGTAAAGACGAACAGGTCGAAATCATTATAGGGCCGGTAATGGCCGACGGCGTCGCGATAGGCGCCGCCGTCGGCGCGGCCGTAACCGCCGCCGAGGACAATGGCCGCGATGGTATGACCATGTGGCGTGGCCAGCGCGGCGGCGACGATACGCGGCAGTGCGGCATCGATGACGGCATCCAGTTCCGGGTGATCGGCGATGGTGTATTTGCCCATGAGCTCAATCTCCAAAATTACGGTAGATCGGTTTGACCGGTGAGATCAGCCGCAGTACCAGCGAGCGGATCATGATTACGGCGTCGAACCACAACGAGCGGTGACGGGAATAATAGATTTCGTCGATCTGCTGTTCTCCGAGACAATGGCCGCGCATTTCACTGAAACTGAATGCCGCGGGGTGGTAAGTGCGCAGATCCTCGAGGAGTTCATTGCTCCAGGTCGAGTCCGGCAACGGCAGATTGCCGACCAGATACAGTTTGCCCCTCAGGACCAGCCAGAGCAGGGCAAATTTATCCAGACTCAGCTTCCAGAACAGTTTGAACAGGTGTTGCCCCTGCCGGGGTAGATAAAACGGCAGCATCCGGGTGGCCGGTGCCGATTTTTTCGGCCGGTAAATGATATAACCGCTCGGGGCGTCGATCAGCGGGCGCAGCAGCAGAAAAAACGGCAGCTGGCCCAGCAACAGCAACGCGGCGATCGGCCATTGCAACACGCGGACAAAGATTTCTCCGCCCCGGTGATGGGGAATTTCGGACACCAGAAAATCGTCGACGATATCCAGTGCCTGGCCGGAATCCGGCTCGATCAACTGGCGGTGAAAAATAATTTTAGCGTTGATTTCCAGGTCGCTGCCGATATAGGTATTGCCGAAGATAACCGCATTGGCGATCGTGGAGCCGGTATCGATCAGCGTATTGTCGCCGACAACGGCATTCGGGCCGATACGCACATGCCCCCGCAGTTGAATGTTGTTGCCCATGATAACCGGCGGGATGATGGCGGCGCTTTTCATGAGCTCGACATTTTGACCGAGGGAGACACCTTTTTCGTTGCTGTAGCCGGGCATGAGATAACGTTCGGCCATGCCTTCGACCATGTCCATGTTCAACCGGTAAATGTCCCGGATATTGTCGAGAGCGCGGATTTCCGGTCGGGGCGCGTGGAATTCACGCCAGACCGGCGGTTCTTCCGACTCCGGGGTCCCGGTCCCGCGGCGGATCAGGTAGAAGCCGCGGCCGGAGGCGTCCGCCGTCCGGTAATACCCCGGTTCCGTGGGCAATTCATAGGGGACGGCGTGGTCGTAATCCGGAAAGAAAATGCCGTTGATGAACAGAAGATCGCCCTGATTTTTGGCAGCTTCCCGGCGAATAATTGCGGCGATATCGGTGGTGTCGCCGTTTGATTCATAGGAGATATTGACGTTCCAGCGCGCGCCGGTACGGAAATAATCGGCAAGGAATCCATCGAGTTTCCGTTGTATGATGACGATATCCTTGAGGTCCAGCAACGTAACCAGATCGAGCAGGAATTCGAGCAACGGTTTGTTGGCAATACGGATCATATAGGGACAGAGATCGTAAAAATAATCCCGGCTCCATTCCGGACTTTCAGATGGGCAGATAATCAGGCATTTCATGCGCTTTCTTTCTCCTTGGATATCTTCAATATGCGCCGCGCCCGGTGATGACGGCCGGGATGGTTTTCAATAAAATCAACAGGTCTTTCCAGAATCCGCGGTTGCGGATGTACTCCTTGTCCAGTTCCACCTGCTGCTTGAACGGAATATCGCTGCGGCCCGAGACCTGCCAGATACAGGTCAGCCCCGGGGTGATGTGCAGGCGTTTGTATTCTTCCAACGTGTAGTTGGCCACTTCGTTCGGCAACGGCGGCCG